>JAUTWY010000034.1 GCA_030838305.1 Acidobacteriaceae bacterium | reverse complement strand
CCGCACTGTTCCCGTGTTCCTTCTTGCCTCCGGCCGCGAAGGAAACAAGATCCGATTCTCTTTGCCCTGATGGTTGCGCTCCTCGTGGTAATGTACGATATATTGCTGCAACGCTCGCCGCAGCGACGATTCTCCAAACACGATGAGCCTCGACAGACACTCTTCTTTGACCGACCTCACCCAGCGTTCCGCGTACGAGTTCAGATTCGGGCTTCTTGCTGGCAATCGAAGCGGATTCACGCTTCCCGTCTTGAGCAGTTCCCGAAATGATTGGCAGAACTTCGCATCTCGGTCGTGCAGCAGATAGCGGCAGCCTTTCAGGCATCCCCACTCCTCCATCGTAATGTTTCGCCCCTGCTGCTCCATCCACTCCTGATCCGGGTATGGGGTGAATCCTGCCAGATTCACGCGGCGAGTCTCCAAGTGGATGAAGAACAGCACATAGTAGGTCGTCAACCCCTTGAGCGTCAGGACTTCCGTCGTGAAGAAGTCCATGCCCACCAAGACGTCCCGGTGTGAGCGGATAAAGTTCTTCCATGAGATCGATTGCTTTCGCTTCGGCGCTGGAGAAATGCCGTGGCGACGGAGGATGTTGCCCACCCGTCTGATCCGATAGACGATGGCCTAGATTTGCCAAGGCACCTACGATCCGATCGTAGCCCCAGCTCGGATTTTCCCTCGCCATCTGCACGACCAAGCGTTCGGTTTCCTGATCTACCTTGGGGCGCCCTACACTTCGACGGAATTTCGACCCATCAAATTTGTTCGCGATGAGCTTGCGATACCAACCCAGAATCGTTTCGGGCTTGGCCGTTGCCGCCACGTCCTCCAGCGCCTGTCGACCCAGGCGGTGAGCGATCTCCGCCAGTGTTGCTTTTTCTCCTTCCGAAAGCACCAGCCGATCCTTGATCTGCCCTCTCAGGATCCGGTTCTCCGCGGTCAGATATTCGTTTCGTAACAGGAGTTCTTGATCGATTGTTCCGGTGACATAGGCGACCAGGCGCGCCCAAAGCATTCCAGAGCCTCCCTAAACTTGATCGTCGAACCCGGATTGTACATGCTCTTGAGGTTTCAAAAACCAGCTGTGTGAGAAAATTGCGAGACCGGAAACCAAGCCTTTTCAATGCGTTTGAGATTCTTGACCACACGGGCTTGCGTGAGGACAAGAATCCTCGAAGGGTGGTCAAGGAGCAAGCTGGCGAAGCTTGAATAACTTCCGGTTAACCCGTGATACGCCCAAAATAGGGCCGGTCGGCACTATGAGTGTAATCGCCTGATTACGTCAACTGCGAACTGGACGCCCGTCTTCATCATCTGTCTAAAGGCCGCCGATCAGGCTCGCGTGAGAGAGTGCGACCAGGCAGGATGGGTGTACAATCTCGCCGCTCTTGAATTCAAAAAGGAGATTCCGGTTGATGACTCAGAACCCGACTACACCGAACCAAGATCCTCCAGCCCACTCTGGCATCCTGCAGATCGTGAACGGTGCGTATGTTGCCGGCGCGGTGTCGTGCCTGGCGCAGCTTGGAATCCCCGACTTGCTCGAAAACGGGGCGAAATCAGCTGAGGAATTAGCTGCCCAAACCGGCGCTCAACCGGACGCGCTCTACCGCCTCATGCGCGCCACCGCTTGCGTTGGAGTCCTAGCGGAAGGGTCGGACAAGAAATTCTCACAGACGCCCATGTCGGCCGTTCTGCGCACCAACGCGCACCCCAGCCTACGAGGGCTCGCCATCATGACCGGCCGGGAATGGCACGAGCGGGGATGGTCCAGGCTGGAATATTGCGTGCGCACCGGAAAGCAGGCACTCGACGAGATTTACGGCATGACCATCTTCGAGTATCTGAAGCACAATCCCGAGGAATCGCGGATTTTTGACAATGCCATGACCGGGCTTTCCAGCATTGATGGCCCCGCTGTGGCCGATGCCTACAACTTTGCCGGCGTACAAAACATTGTCGATGTCGCCGGCGGCCACGGCCTTCTGCTGGCCACGCTGCTCGGGCGGAATCCGCACTTGAAAGGCACGCTCTACGAGGTACCCCATGTGCTGGAGGGAGCTAAAACAGGTGCCCTCAAGCCATATATGGACCGGTGTACGCTGGCCTCCGGCGATATGTTCTCTTCGGTCCCTGCAGGCGCCGATGCCTACATTATGAAACACATCATTCATGATTGGCCGGATGATGCCTGCGTCAAAATTCTAAAAGCCTGCCGCCAAGGCGTAAATCCCGGCGGAAAGTTGTTGGTGGTAGATTGCGTGATTCAGCCGGGCAACAACTTCTCTCCCGGAAAATTCCTGGATTTGCAAATGCTGATTTTCCCCAGCGGACGCGAACGCACTGAACCAGAATTCCGCAAATTGTTGGAAGCGTCGGGATGGAAACTCTCGCGGATCATTCCCACGGCGGCCGGGGATTCGATTGTTGAGGGAGTGGCGTAGGGTTTGGGTTGAGCGACTCTGGTGAAAGGGCACGGCTTCAGCCGTGCCACCAAGGCCGGCTTTTGGGCACTCAACCAAGAATGACTAAGCTTGTTCCCGGAACGCTTGCAGAGCAACATGTGAAACAGGCAAGTCAATGAAAGCTGTGGAGTTGGCAGTATCTCAATAAGGACTGTTGGCGAAAAATCGCCATTACACTCACGACAGCCTGCTTTGATCGTTTCCTTGGTGGATGGTCGGCAAACCTTACCTTAGCGGATTATGGAAGGGTTGTCCGTGATCCACCCGCAACCAGCTCCAAGCAAAGCCGCTGTCTCTCAGGGACTCTCCGCTGCTCCTCGTTTCAAGTCCTGGCTCCCGCCTGCCGTCGCAGAGCAGAATGACGCGAGGGGCGCCGTGATGCTCCGTTCGTCGTCGGGAGGCGAGAGAATGGTTCACCGTACCGTGACCTCGCGGCGCGGATTGCAGACCAATACGAGTCCAGTGTAGTGTCTGAACTTCCAGGAGGGCTAAGCATGCGACATATCGTTGCGGCTATTCTCGCGCTGTTTCTCTTTTTGCTGCCGGCGGCCGCGCAAACTGAGGAACTCTCCAAGAGTGTAAAACAGGTCGTGCGGGTGGATGCGGGCAGAGTTGTGCTGACGCATGTGAGGGTGATTGATGGCACGGGCGCGACAGCGGCGGAGGATCAGAATGTAGTCATCGAGGGCGGAAAGATTTCGGTAATCCAGAAAGGCGTCGACGTTGCAACGTCCGCAGGCGCCACGGTTCTTGACCTCCGCGGATATACGGTGATACCGGGCATCGTGGGCATGCACAATCATCTCTTCTATATCGCACGCCCGAACCTGAATACCGAGTGGAAGTCCGATCCACGCTGCTGGTGCCACAAATGACGTTCTCCGCTCCTCGCCTGTACCTGGCTGGAGGCGTGACCACGATGCGTACAACGGGAAGCGTGGAAACTTATGCGGACCTGAACCTGAAGCGCGACATCGAGGCAGGCAAACTGCCGGGGCCGCACATGGACGTAACCGGCCCCTATCTGGAAGGCGCCGACAGTTATTTCATCCAAATGCCCCATCTGACCAGTCCGAATGACGCGCGGCAACTGGTGGAATACTGGGCCGATCGCGGGGTAACGTCGTTCAAGGCGTATATGAACATCACGAGGGCGGAGTTGAAGGCCGCGATAGATGCGGCACATGAGCGCGGGATCAAAATCACGGGACACTTGTGCTCGGTCACCTACAAAGAAGCGGCCGAACTGGGGATTGATGATCTCGAACATGGTTTCTTTGTGAACACGCAACTCGATCCAGGGAAGAAGCCGGATGTGTGCAGCGACAGCCAGGGAAACTACACGCTCGAGCACATGGATCCGGACAGCGCGGAGGGGAAGGAGTTGATCGAAACACTGGTGAAGCATCACGTTGCGATCACTTCGACCTTGCCAGTGTTTGAAGGAGACGCGGCTGAGTTTGGGGACGGCGGGCATGCACGAATCAGTCAGAAGGTGTTGAATGCGATGAGTCCTGATGCCAGGGAGGCTTTTTTCCTTTTGCGGCAGCGGCCAG
>JAUTWY010000505.1 GCA_030838305.1 Acidobacteriaceae bacterium | reverse complement strand
TACGCTGCGAGTGAACGACATGAATGCCATCCTCCAAGATCTTCGTTATGCACTGCGGCAGTTACGGAAGAATCGAGGATTCACTGCGGTTGCATTGCTTACGCTCACCCTGGGAATTGGTGGTAATACCGCAATCTTCTCGGTTGTTCACGCAGTCTTGCTCAAGCCTCTTGGATACCGCGAGCCGGAGAGGGTGGTCATGGTCACCGAGGGAGCGACGCCGGTGCGGTTCGAGGAAATGAAGGCTGCGAGCCGGTCTTACACGGAACTCGGAGACTTCGCTGTCGGCTTTGAGGATATGGCGCTCTCCGGCGCCGGCGAGCCGGAAGTGCTGAAGGGCGCAAGGGTTTCAGCCAACTTTCTCCACATCCTGGGAGTCAGACCATTGCTGGGACGGAGTTTCCTCGCGCGGGAAGACAAGCCGGGTGCGCCGGCGGTAGCGATGATCACGGCGGAGTTGTGGCAGAGACGGTTCGGGGGAGATCGCTCAATCGTGGGCAAGGCGGTGACGCTGGCAGGGATGCCGTACGAAATCATCGGTGTTTTACCGGCAGGATTCCAATTTCCACTCGCAGGTTCGGAAGTGTGGGTGACAAAGCCGTCGGAGTGGTCGGCAATCCCACCTCAAGGCAGACCTCTCAGTCCAATCTTGAGCGTGTTTGGGCGATTGCAACCCGGTTTGTCTCTTCAACAGGCAACTTCCGAGCTGGCGGTTTTGAATCGCCAATATGCGGCAGCCCATCCCGGAATGCTCGACGCGAAACCGGACATACCTGAAACGGTGCGGCCCTTCAGAGACCAACTTGTTTCTGATGTACGTTCAGAACTGTGGATGCTGTTCGGGGCAGCCGGATTTGTGCAGCTGATTGTCTGCGCAAACATTGCAAGCCTGATGCTGGCGCGCGCGGCTTCACGTTCACGCGAGTTCGCTGTGCGCGTGGCGATTGGGGCCGGGCGGGGACGGATCATTGGGCAGTTGCTGGCTGAGAGCATTTTGCTGGCATCGCTTGGCGGGGCGTTGGGGATAGGAGTGGCTGCGTGGAGTTTGAGCACCATAAGAAGGATGACTTTCGTCGATCTGCCGCGTGCCGCCGAGATCCAGGTGGACGGGGCAGTGCTCGGTTTCGCAGTGGGTCTCTCGGTCGTTGCCGGCATGCTGTTCGGGCTGGTTCCCTCGCTGGCTGTCTCAAGACCGAATCTCGCCGGTGCGCTGCGGGGAGGCGGAGACAGGACCAGCCGGGGGTCAACGCCACGGCCGCGTTTTGGGCCGCGAGGGTTGCTGGTGGTGGGACAGGTAGCTCTATCGATGGTCTTGCTGATTGGCGCGGCGCTGTTGATCGAGAGCCTGGCTCGCGTGTACCGGGTCAATCCGGGATTTCAAACCTCGCACCTGCTGACGATGAGCATTGCATTGTCACCCACGCGCTACGACACGGAGGAAAAAAAGGCCAAATTTTATGGGGACCTGGTCGAGCACGCAGAATCACTGCCTGGTGTGCGTAGCGCCGCGGTAACGCTGAACCTTCCGATGACCGATACATGGGTGGGACAGCCGGTGCAGTTGGCTGGAGTACCTCGTTTGAGACTGAACGAACGCCCGATCGCGGTCACACAGAACATTTCGCCAGAATATTTCCGTACGCTGGCAATTGCGCTGATGCGAGGACGAGAGTTTACTGCGCACGATAGTGCAACGTCTGTGCCGGTTGCGATCGTGAATGAAAACCTGGCGCGCTTGTTCTGGCCACAATATCCATTGGGTGCGACTCCTGTCGGGCAGCACGTTCTGATTGGCAGCGATCCTCAGCCGGTGGAGGTTGTAGGCATAGCCCCGAACGTGCGTCAATCGGGGCGCGATGAAAATCCGAGACCGGAAGTGTACCTGCCCTGCGCGCAGAAACCTCCTGCATCGGCGATGCTTGCGGTACGAACGGATGGTAGCCCGCTGTCGTTCGCCAATGCCGTGCGGGCTCAAGTACTTGCGATTGATCGCGACCAGCCCGTATCGGCGGTCGCATCCATGGACGAGTTGGTGGAAGCTTCCGAGGGGCAGCTTCGACTGATGATGATGCTGCTAGGAACATTCGCGGGCGCGGCTGTGCTGCTCGCCGTGGTTGGACTTTACGGCCTCATCTCGTATTCGGTCGTGCAAAAGACAAAAGAAATAGGAATCCGGCGGGCCTTGGGCGCGCAAAGAGGGGACGTTCTTTCCCTGATCGCTGGACAGGTCGTCCGCCTGACGCTGACCGGTGTTTTGCTTGGGATCGGGGGGGCCTTCGCTCTGACTCGCCTGCTGAAGGACCTGCTGTTCCAAGTCAGAGCTACCGACCCAACGACGTTCGTTGGTATTTCAATACTGTTCGTTCTGGTCGGAGGGTTCGCAAGTTATATCCCGGCGCGCCGGGCGGCGAAAGTCGATCCCATGGTTGCTCTACGCTACGAGTGAACGACATGAATGCCATCCTCCAAGATCTTCGCTATGCGCTGCGGCAATTCCGCCGCGCTCCCGGGTTTACCGCGGCGGCGGTTTTCACACTGGCTTTGGGAATCGGCGCGAACGCCGCCATATTCTCGATGGTGGATCAGATTCTTCTCAAGCGCCTGCCCGTGGTGGAACCGGATCGCCTTGTAATGCTCAAGTACACAGGATCAGACACCGGGCAGACCAGTTCGTATGGCGGCGACGCGCAGCAGTACTTCTCTTACCCTATGTATCGTGATCTTCGCGACCAGAACAGTGTGTTTGCAGGAATGCTTACCATGTTTCCCAAGCAGGTGGGCGTCCAATGGCACAACACGCCAAGCCTGGCAAACAGTGAACTGGTCAGCGGAAACTACTTCTCTTTGCTCGGTGTGAAGCCGGCTCTGGGGCGCGTATTCGTTCCTGAGGATTCCGCGATTCGTGGCGCGGCTCCGCTGGTCGTTCTCAGTTACCGGTACTGGAAGCAGAGACTCGCGTCCGATCCGTCCGTAATTAATCAAAGCATCCTGGTCAACGGGAATCCGTTCTCCATCATCGGAGTTGCGCAGCCAGGCTTTGACACCGTGATTACCGGAACAATCCCAGACTTTTTCGTCCCCATCACCATGAAAGCCTACATGACCCCCAGTTGGGACGATCTGGAAAACCGCCGATCGAGATGGCTGAACATTGTCGCGCGGTTAAAGCCAGGCATGACAACCCAGCAAGCAGAAGCGGGAATGAATACTCTTTGGAAAGCACTTCGGGGCGTGGAACTCGAGAGCCTTACCGGCCGCAGCCAGCGTTTTCGTGAGCAGTTTGTGCAACGGAGTTACGTCACGCTGCTGGATGGCTCGAAAGGCTTTTCTCCTCTCCGGCAGTTGATGCGGACTCCACTGCTCATTCTTACGGGAATGGTAGGTCTGCTCACTTTGATGGCGACGGCGAATGTAGGAAGCCTGCTGCTGGTGCGGGCCGCCGGACGCATTCGTGAGATGTCAGTACGCTACGCGCTAGGAGCCACTCGCCGGCGGGTGATTCGTCAGTTGCTGGCGGAAGGTCTCACCTTGGGGATAGGAGGCGGACTGTGTGGGCTTGCGCTTGCTCCTCTGATTGCGGCGGGTCTGATTAGTTTAGTGAATTCTTCAGCAGCCGTTGCCGGGACGACGTCGCTGTCCGCCTCTCCCGACATGCGGGTTCTGTCGTTCTGTTTCGCGACTTCCGTCGTAGTGAGTCTGCTGTTCAGCTTTGCACCCATTTCCCAGTTCTACCGGCCACCGGTGGCACCGGCGCTTAAGCAACAAGCGATAACCGCGGAAGGTCGCCATGTTAATTTTCGCCGGCTGACGGTGGGCGTGCAGATCGGTCTCAGCTTACTTTTGTTGGTCGGCGCAGGATTGTTTACCCGCTCGCTGAAGAACTTGAAGTCGGTCGACGTGGGCTTCGTCACCGATCATCTTCTAGCCTTCCAAATCAATCCTCGCTTGGCAGGATATGAAGCGGCCGCTATTTCGCCGTTGTACAAGCGCCTTATCGAGACACTCAGTTCGCAGCCCGGAGTGCAGTCGGTGGGCATGACTGACGATCCAGTGCTTGCCCAATCTGATAGCACCTTCTCGATTGAAGTGCCGGCGTATCAACCGCAGGAGGGAGAGCGGATGAGCTTCGAGTGGGAGCACATTACGCCCGGTTATTTCGCGGTCCTGCGACTGCCGGTGCTGGCAGGCAGAGTATTTAGCGACCAAGATGGCCCGAACACCGCGAAGGTTGTGGTGGTGAACGAGAGTTTTGTGCGCAAGTTTTACGGCAATCCAGAGCAGGCAATTGGCAGAACCTTCTCCGAACGAGGATCGAAAGGAAAGGAACCGCGCCTCATCGTGGGGGTAGTCAAAGACGCCAAACACTTCAGCCTGCATGATCAACCTGCACCGATTTTCTATTCCCCCATCTTCCAGGATGAAGCTCCCAACGCCGCGGCGGTTTACGTGCGTACCATGCAAGCGCCCGAAGATGCTGCCAGTACGGTCCGCGCGGCGTTAAACAGTATCGATTCAAAGCTGGTGATTGATTCTCTGCAATCGATGCAGGCGCAAATCGATGGCACACTGACTTCGGAACGGATGCTTTCGTTCCTGGCAAGCGGCTTCGGGATCGTCGCGCTTTTTGTCACGGCCATCGGCCTCTACGGAGTGCTGGCGTACTCTATTGCGCAGCGCACGCGGGAGATCGGTATTCGGATGGCTCTGGGCGCAACCCGGGGTTCGGTGGTGAAGATGGTGATGCGGGAGGTTTTGCTGTTGACAGGGTTCAGCATAGCCGTCGCAATGCCACTGTCGCTTGTGCTGGGCACGTTGGTGAAGAGCCAACTCTTCGGCGTGTCGGATCGCGATCCCGCCACGCTGTTGTTGGTGACGCTGGCGATGGGAACGGTCGCGTTGCTCGCGGCCTGGGGGCCCGCACATCGCGCTACCCGGGTGCAGCCGATCACCGCGCTGCGGTACGAGTAGAAAAAGTCGGTAATGAATTGAGAGTGAGAATGATCCAACTGAAAAATATCGAACGCAATTACAAGACTGGCGCGGGATATACCTGGGTGTTACGCCGTGTGAATCTGGAAATTCAGCAGGGGGAATTTATCACCGTGATGGGGCCCTCGGGAGCGGGGAAGTCGTCTCTGCTCAACGTGCTTGCGCTGTTGGACGACCAGTGGACCGGTGAGTACTGGTTTCGTGAGGAAGCAGTTCACGATCTGAAACGCAAGCCGAGAGCCGAGGTGGCGAAACGGAATGTGGGCATGGTGTTCCAGAGCTACCACCTGCTCGACGACCTTACGGTTCAGGAAAATATCGACCTGCCGCTTTCCTATAAAGACATTCCGCGCGGCCAGCGGCAGAGCCTGGTAGCGGATACGCTGGATCGCTTCCAGATTGTGGCGAAGAAAGATTTGTATCCCAGCCAGCTTTCGGGTGGACAACAGCAACTGGTGGGCGTGGCGCGTGCCGTGATTCACAAGCCGCAGCTTTTGCTGGCGGATGAGCCGACGGGAAATCTGCATTCCAGCCAGGCCAAAGAGATCATGGAGCTGTTTCGCGAGCTGAACCAACAGGGAACGACCATCGTGCAGGTTACGCACTCGGAGGCGAACGCGGCTTACGGTAGCCGCACCATTCAATTGCGGGATGGATGGCTGGTGGGCGATACAGCCAATCCGGCCCTTACCCAACCGGTGGAGGTCAGCGCATCGTGAGGTTCCAGGGTTCTGGTTGGTGGCAACGGGGGATCGCCATTCTGTGTGTGTATGGGATGCTGGCCGGCAACAGCTGGGGGCAGGCTGCGACGCCTGCGTCGCCGTCCCAGACGCAGAGCGCAAGCACCGCGCCGCGGCTTCAGTTTGAAATGCCAAAATCTCATAATCCACTCGATGCGTATTCACCTGACACGGTGCCAGAGCCTCAGCTTGCGAACTCGACGCGACTGGTGCAACTGGTTCGGGATGGCAAACTTTATCTTTCGTTGAAAGACGCCATTGATCTGGCACTGGAAAACAATCTCGATTTGGCCATCGCCCGCTACAACCTTCCGATCGCTGACACCGATATTCTGCGCACCCAGGCCGGAGGATTCTTTCGCGGCGTGAATACGGGAGTGGTACAGGGAACGCCTGGGGGCGGTGTGGGAGGGTTTGGCACTGGGGCTCCGGGAGCCGGGGCCGGCGGCACATCAAGCGGGGCGGGCGGCGCTGGGGCGGGCGCTTCCGGTTTGGTGCAGTCCACACTGGGAGCTGGGACTGCCGTGGCATCCTATGATCCGGCGATTACCGCCACCGTGGGAGCGGAACATCAAACCACTCCACTCGCCAACCTGCAAATTTACGGCGTGCCTTCGCTGCAATTGAATACTGGTCAGTTCAGCTTCGGCTACCTGCAGGCGTTTCCAACCGGGACGAATATTTCTTTCCAGTTCAACAATAACCGGCAGTCAACCAATAGCCCTTTTCTTTTTCTGTCGCCAGCCACCAGCGGGATGTTTCGCTTTACGATCCAGCAGGAATTGTTGGCGGGCTTCGGCTTCGGGCCAAACCTGCGTTATCTTCGCATCGCGCGCAACAACAAAAAGATTTCCGATATCGCATTCAAAGATCAGGTGATTGCCACAGTCACGCAGATCGAGAATATTTATTGGGACCTGGTCAGCGCCTACGAGCAGACACAAGTCAACGAACAGTCATCCGCCTTTGCTCGACAGACCCTGGAGAATGCGCGCAAACAGTTGCAACTGGAGAGCATTCCTGAGCTCGATGTAATGCGGGCCGAAGCTGAAGTTTCAAAGCGCGATCAAGATCTGACGGTGGCGCGGACGAGCCTGGAACTGCAAGAAACTCTCATGAAGAATGCGGTGACCAAGAATTTGTCCGATCCGCTTCTGGAAGCGATGCCGGTTATTCCAACGGACCGCATGAAGACGGATCAAATCCAGATCGTTTCACCGATTCAGGATCTGATTGCGGAAGCCTTACAGCACCGCCCGGAGCTGGCTGAGACCGAGGTTGACCTGGTCAACCGGCAGATCAGCCGGAAAGCGGCGCGCAATGCGTTGCTGCCATCGCTCTCGCTGGTAGGGTTCTACGGAGGATCAGGGCTGGCGGGGCCACTGAATCCTCTCTGTCAGGGATGCACTTCAAACGTGCCGGTTGATTTCGCGGGAGCGCTGGGAAACACGTTCAACAATTCATCCCCAGATTACTATATCGGCTTGAACCTGAATCTTCCCATCCGGAACCGGGTCGCGAAGGCCGATCAATTTCGCTCCGAGCTCGAGTATCGGCAGGCGGAACTGCGGCGAGAGCAATTGAAAAAACAAGTCCGCATTGAGGTTCGGAACGCGCAATATGCGCTGCAACAAACCGGGGCGAGGGTGGAAGCCGCCCGCAAGGCGCGGGACTTGGCGCAACGAACATTTGAGATCACCGGGAAGGAACAGGAATTGGGAGCCGGATCGAGTTATCAGACGCTGACTGCGCAGCGTGATCTTTCTTTGGCTGCGTTGGATCTGGTGAGCGCGATGACCATCCACGAGAAGGCCAAAGTCGAACTTGATCGCGCCACAGGGACGACGTTGGAACACAATGGCATCCAGCTTCAGGATGCGGTGGATGGCACGGTGGGCGCGGCGAGTCCATAATTGAGCATGCATAGTGCCAGGGCGGAAGGGATCCCGATTGCGACGAAGGGCAGCAAGGACCGTCCGCGTATTCTGGCCGCCGATGACCAGCAGCATGTACTCGAAGCTATCGAACTGCTGCTGCGTCCGCGGGGCTACGAGGTCGAGACGGCGCGATCCCCGGTACTGGTGCGGGAAGCGCTGGCCACCGGCTCCTACGATTCTCTGCTGATTGATCTGAACTACACCCGCGACACAACTTCCGGACGGGAGGGTCTCGACCTGCTGTCTGAGATTGTTGCTCTGGACAGCACGACGCCGGTAATCGTGATGACGGCATGGGCGAATATCGATCTGGCAGTGGAGGCCATGCGGCGCGGGGCACGGGACTTCATTCAGAAGCCTTGGGAAAATGAACGGCTGCTGGCGGTCCTGAGAACGCAAGTGGAGCTGCACCGTGCGCTGCGGGATGCGGAGCGCCTGGCAGCGCAGAATCGGCTCCTGCAGGCGGAAGGGCGGCCGCAATTCATTGCGACGGCGCCTGCCATGCAACCGCTGCTTGACGCCATGACCCGCGTCGGTCCCTCGGATGCGAATGTTCTGGTCACAGGCGAGCATGGCACTGGCAAGGAGGTAGTGGCGCAGACGCTGCATGCTCTGTCTGCCCGAGCGCCGCGTCCGATGATCGCGGTAAATACCGGCGCTGTGCCGGAGGGATTATTTGAAAGCGAACTCTTCGGACACGTGAAAGGCGCGTTCACCGATGCGCGCTCCGATCGCATCGGACGATTCGAGCTGGCCGACGGTGGAACTATTTTCCTGGACGAGATTGGCAACGTGCCGTTGCCTCAACAGGCGAAGCTGTTGCGCGTGCTTGAGGCCGGGGAGGTTGAGCGAGTGGGATCGTCGCGGCCGCGGCGGATCGACGTGCGCGTGATCTCCGCTACCAACACCGACCTTCGAGCGGCGTGCACTTCCGGGCAGTTTCGCGAGGATTTGTTGTTCCGCCTGAATACGGTTGAAATCCATGTGCCCGCATTGCGGGAGCGGCGGGAAGACATCCCCGTTCTGGCAGTACACTTTCTCACACGCTACGCCTCCCGCTACCGGCGCCCAGTTCAAGGATTCGAGGCTGCCGCTTTGCAGTTGCTCATGAAATATGCGTGGCCGGGAAATGTCCGCGAACTGGAACATACGCTTGAGCGCGCTGTGTTGATGTGCCGCGGGAGTGAGATTCAGCGCGCTGACCTTGGATTGGACTCGCTGCGGCCGCAGAGCCAGAACCTGGAAGAACTTAGCCTTGAATCCGTGGAAGCGATTCTGATCCGTAAGGCGCTACAGCGTTGTCAGGGTAATATCAGCCAGGCCGCTGAAGTGTTGGGGCTCAGTCGAGGAGCTCTTTACCGGCGGATGGAAAAGTATGGGCTCTAGCCCTTTAGGGAAACCCAATCCAACGTTCCGGAACGCTCCACGCAAGCGGGTTCGCCTGTTGTATGAACGGCGGGTCAGTCTCTTCTCCCTCTTTGTCGCACTCCCCGGCCTGCTCGTCAGCGGCGTGTTCACATGGATGCAAGCCTGGTCGCTCGAATCCAAGGTCGCGCTGACGTTCGCAGAATTGTTCGTGTGGTGGTTGTTGGCGATGGCGTTGCAGGAGCAAACCACGCGCCCCTTGCAGACTCTGGCGAATGTGATCGCAGCTTTGCGCGAAGAGGACTATTCGTTTCGAGCGCGCGGCGCGGCCACCGATGATGCGCTGGGCGAATTGTCTCTGGAGGTGAATGCCCTGGCCGACTTGCTCGCCGACCAGCGTATTCGCGCCATTGAAGCCACGGCACTACTGCGCCGCGTGGTCGAAGAGATTGAAGTGCCGTTGTTCACCTTCGATCCGGATCAAGTTCTCCGTTTGGTGAACTCGGCCGGGGAACGGCTGCTACAGAAGCCTGCCGTGAGGCTGCTGGGGCGAACTGCGAAGGAGATCGGGCTGGACAAGTGCTTATCGGTAGAGAGCGGTACTCTGGTTCCTCTGCGCTTCCACGATCCAAATGCGCGCTGGCTGGTGCGCAGAAGTTCATTTCGGCAAAAGGGCGTGCCACACACTTTGGTGGTTTTGTCGGACGTGAGCCGCGCTCTTCGGGAAGAAGAACGCGGGGCCTGGCAGCGTTTGATTCGCGTGCTTGGCCACGAACTCAACAATTCGCTGACGCCCATCAAGTCGATTGCCGGCACTCTGAATGCACAGGTCGCTGAGACTGTTACGGATGCGAATGCCCGGCAAGATTTTCAACGCGGGCTAACCATTATTGGAGCGCGGGCCGATTCGCTTAATCGTTTTTTGCAAGCTTACCGTCAACTTGCCCAGATGCCCCCACCCGTTTGCCGCAAAACTGCGCTCGCTCCGATTGTCGAACGTGTTGCCGGCCTCGAGACCAGATTGCGGGTGCAGGTGGCTCCGGGTCCTGATGTGCAGTTAATGATTGATCCTGATCAGTTTGAGCAGATGCTCATCAATCTCGCGCGCAATGCAGTGGAAGCCGCGTTGGAACCACGGCACTCTGAAAACGGAAGTCAGGAAGCGACGAATGCGCCTTCTTCGTGGGGGGACCCTCAGGTCGTGTTGCATTGGGACCTGACTGAGAAGGAACTGGTGCTCACCGTCGATGACAATGGGCCCGGATTTCTGAATCCCAGCAACGCGTTCGTCCCTTTCTACACAACGAAGCCTGCGGGCAGCGGCATCGGTCTTGTACTCTGTCGACAGATTGCGGAAGCTCACGGAGGCTCGATTGAGCTTTTGAATCAGCGTGACAAGAGAGGCTGCCGGGCGAGAGTTATGCTGCCGCGGAGCCAAGCTGGGCTGTAAGCGCGTCTT
Source organism: Acidobacteriaceae bacterium (assembly GCA_030838305.1). Lineage (GTDB taxonomy): Bacteria > Acidobacteriota > Terriglobia > Terriglobales > Acidobacteriaceae > Sulfotelmatobacter. Next base: position 2,332 of record JAUTWY010000505.1, on the reverse strand, counting down.
GGGTGCTAATGTTGTGAACGGATTTGCCGTCAGTCGGCGACGAGATCATCCAGGGGAAGACCGAGAGGGAAAGATCGCTGCAATGCAAGTTAGCGGAAAGACGGCTCTGATCACGGGAGGCGCTGGGGGGATTGGACGGGCCACGGCATTGCTCCTTGCGCGCGAGGGCGCGGCGGTGAGTATTGTCGATTTGAATGAGGGAGCAGGTCAGGAGGTGGTGCGGGAAATCTCCGGAGCGGGTGGGCGCGCAATTTTCGCACGCGCCGATGTGGCTTGCGCTGGCGACTGCAGACGCGTAGTTGAGCGGACCGTCAAGGAACTTGGTGGCATTGATGTTCTGTTCAATAATGCAGGAATCATCCGGCGTGCATCGGCGGTCGAGATCAGCGAGGAAGATTGGGACGCGGTGATGGCGGTCAATGTAAAATCCATCTTCTTTATGTGCCGCGAAATCATTCCGATCATGGTGGCGGCGAAAGGCGGATCGATTATCAACACGGCGTCCGGCTGGGGGTTGGCGGGAGGAGCGCGGGCCGCGGCCTATTGCGCTTCGAAAGGAGCGGTGGTGCTGATGACCAAAGCCATGGCCATTGATCACGGGCGGCAGAACATTCGCGTAAACTGCATCTGCCCGGGCGATACAGATACGGCGATGTTACGAAATGAGGCGCGGCAGTTGGACGAGACCGAAGATCGGTTTCTGAGTGAATCGGCCAACCGTCCGCTCGGCCGCATGGGCAAGCCGGAAGAGATTGCGCGGGCTGCGCTATACCTGGCGAGTGATGCGGCATCGTTTGTGACGGGGACGGCGTTGGTGGTGGATGGCGGTGGGCTGGCGGGGTCAGGTTAAAACGATGCGGCTGAAAAACAAGATCGCTCTGATCACAGGTGGAACGTCGGGCATTGGGGAGGCTACGGCCGTGCTCTTTGCCGAGGAAGGCGCGAAGGTTGCGATCACTGGCCGCAACGAGGATCGCGGGCATGCCGTTGCGGAGAGAATTGTGAACCGGGGCGGTAAAGCTATCTTCGTCCGCACCGATGTGCGCAAGGCGGAGGAATGCCGGCATGCGGTGGCCGAGACCTTGCGAGCCTTTGATGGCCTCGACATCCTGTTCAACAACGCTGGCGTTTTTTATCCGCACACCATTCTCGATTGCACAGAGGAAGAGTGGGACTTGCAGATGGACATCAATCTGAAGGGAACATTTCTGATGTCGAAGGCGGCTTTGCCGGGCATGCTTGAACGGCGCGGGGGCGTGATCATCAACAATAGTTCAGGATGGGGAATTGCGGGCGGCGACTCAGCGGTTGCCTATTGCGCATCGAAAGGCGGCGTGGTGTTGTTGACCAAGGCGATGGCCATCGATCACGGACGGCAGGGCATTCGCGTGAACTGCATCTGCCCGGGAGATGTCGATACGCCCATGCTTCCGGAAGATGCGAGAATGCGCGGTTTGAAGTGGGAGGATTATCTGGCGGGATGCGCGAATCGTCCTTTGGGAAGAATCGGGACGACGGACGAGATCGCAAAGGCGGCGTTGTTTCTGGCTTCCGATGATTCGTCTTTTATGACGGGAGCGGCGCTGGTGGTGGATGGCGGCGGGCTGGCGGATTGAACGAAAGCAATCGAAGTTCACTACCTATGGGGCTAATTCGCCAAACGCGAACTCGCACGAGATCTCAAGTATGGTTTGAACGGGCCCAGCAATCGCTGGTGGAAGGTGTGAATTCGCCTTCACGGGGAGCGGCAGTGTATACAACCGGCCCGATCGTGCTGGAGCGCGGCAAGGGATCGCGCGTTTGGGATATTGATGGCAATGAATATATTGACTTTATGATGTCGTTCGGCGCGCTCATCCAGGGGCACGCTCATCCCGCTTTGGTTCAGACTGTTTCCGAAGCGATGGCGGGAGGATCACACTTTGCAGCCGCGACTTCGGCGGAGGTGGAAGCGGCGGAACGTTTTCGCGGCATGGTGCTCTCGGCTGAAGTGGTGCGTTTCACCAATACAGGCAGCGAAGCGACGATGCTGGCTTTGCGGCTGGCGCGTGCCCATACCGGGCGCCGTAAATTTCTGAAATTCGAAGGGCATTATCACGGGTGGTACGATCCGTATCTGCTCAACGCGCATGGTCATTCGCCGGAGCAGTTGGGTCCGGTAGATCACCCGACGCGCATTCCGGACTCTGAGGGCATTCCGCTTTCTATCTTCGACGATGTGGTGCTGGCCCCCTGGAACGATGTGGCGGTGCTGGAGAGAGTTCTCAAACAGCACGGGCACGAACTGGCTGCGGTGATCACTGAGCCGATCATGGCCAACATGGGATGCATT
>JAUTWY010000497.1 GCA_030838305.1 Acidobacteriaceae bacterium | reverse complement strand
CCGGCGAACGAAGTTAGCTTGCATAGTCTCAGCAATATCGTAACACGCGGCGTATACAGAGTGGCCGGGCGGTGACGACAGAACCTCGAGCTTCGCTCGATGGGACAGCGAGAGGGCGGGCGGCTGTCCCCACATGTTGGTGCTAAACTAGCGATTCTCAGTGCGTCACCCGGCGTAAGACTCGAACAGGCTTAATTCTTCAGCGACCTCAGCGTTCTCCGAGGCATACGACGGTACGGCGAACCGGAGCAGATCATGAGCGATGGAAGACTTTCGAAGGCGGCCCGCGGCGTATTGCTGGCGGTAGTATCGACAAGCTCAGTGATCTACTGCGCCGCGCACGAATCAGCCACCGGCACTGCACCCCCGAACTCGGGACTTTACGTCAAGGTGCGGCTTGATCATCCTTTGCAGATGTCGAAACTGAAGCCAGGAGATGTTGTCCAGGGCAAGCTGGCGCGTAATGTTTATTACGCGGAACGCGAACTGTTTCCCGCGGAAACGTCCGTGAGTCTTACCGTCGATCACATGGAACAGAGAAGGCGGACAACCGACGATCATTGGCCAGGGGTAGTGAAACTCTTCGCGCCTCGCCGAGAGAAGTTTCCGGTGTTCAAGACCGCCGTGGTGTTGGGGGCAAGCGGTGAAAGCGCGCTGCCGGTGTCATTCGTATCAGTGAGCCGCAGGCGCGAAGTACACGCTCAAGCCCGTGGGAAAGAATCAGGAAACCATAAGGGCGAAAGCCGAGCCCTCGAGGTGAGCAAAGCCGGCGGTCTGTATGGACCGCGAAATCCGGCAAGACAGATAATGGTGCTGGAAGCATTCAGCGCAGAACCAGAAGATGAAAAGGCGCCTTCGGCCAAGGAAGACGCGGCACCCGCCCTACGCGATCAGTCGGGCCCGGGGACCCTTCCAGCCGGCACGGCGTGCAACATTCTCCTTTTGGGGGATCTCACCGCTTCCAGAAGCAAGGCCGGCGACACAGTTCAGGCGCGGTTGCTCGAACCTGTGTACTCAAATTCGCAGCTCGCGCTGCCCGCAGGCACGTTGTTCGAAGGCAAAGTGGTCAAGCAGACTTCGCCGCGCTGGGGGAGCCGCGCGGGATCACTGTTCCTAACGTTTACTGGTTTGACGCTGCCGGGCGGCAACTTCACCCCTATCGCCGCATCTCTCGCAGGCGCGGAATTAGATCGCGGCTCACACATGAGGATAGATGCTGAAGGCCAGTTTCGGGGTGAGCGTCCGGGCAAGGCGTGGATGGCGATCAATATCGGAGTGACGGCCGGAATCGCTAAAGGCGTAGACGATGCAGCACAGTTAATTGTGGAAGCCCTGATCTCGACTGCCACGGACGTTTCCACGGCGGGCACGGCCAGAATTGTGTCCAGTGTTGTCTCTGGGATCTACATAGTGACGCGGCAAGGACGCGATGTGGTACTGCCCCGATTCACGGAAATGAATATTGTTTTGGATCGACCCATAACCGTAATGAGGAACGCCGAGTCTTCTGCTTCCGCCGCAGTTGTGCATGGAAACTAATTTGACGCGCCACATTTCAATCGCTCTGGTCCGAGTTCCAAGCGAAATCTTGTGACGAACTACGATGCCATTCTGGTGGTTTCTTTCGGTGGTCCGGAATCGAAAGAAGAGGTAATTCCCTTCCTCGAAAATGTGCTGCGCGGACGCAACGTTCCTGGCGAGCGCATGCTCGCGGTGTCGGAACACTATTACCACCTCGGGGGCAAGAGCCCGATCAACCAGCAAACGCGCGAACTGATCGGCGCGTTGGAAGCGGAGTTGGAGCGGAAGGGGCCGAAGCTTCCAGTTTATTGGGGAAACCGAAATTGGCATCCTCTGCTGCCGGACACCCTGCGAAGGATGAAGCAGGATGGCATCCGGCGGGCGCTGGCTTTTGTGACTTCGGCCTACAGTTCCTACTCGGGTTGCCGGCAGTATCGGGAAGACATCGCCCGGGCGCAAAGCGAAGTTGGCCCGGGCGCGCCGGAGATAGACAAATTAAGGGTCTTCTTCAACCATCCTGGATTCGTCGAGGCGACGGTCGAGCGAGTTGGTGACGCGCTTGGAGCCATTCCCGTGGACGGGCGAGCCAACGTGCAGGTTGTTTACACCGCGCATAGCATTCCGCTGTCCATGGCGAACACAAGTGATTATGTGAAGCAGCTCGAGGAAGTACGTCGTCTGGTTTCAGGTTTGCTTGGACAGAAAAACGATGCCTTGGTTTACCAGAGCCGCAGCGGAGCGCCGGGGCAGCCGTGGTTGGAGCCTGACGTTCTCGATTACCTGCGCGAGGTGAAGGCAAGGAACCTCGCATCGGGTGTGGTGCTAGCGCCGATCGGGTTTATCTCCGATCACTTGGAAGTGTTATATGACCTCGACGTGGAAGCGCAGCAGATTTGCAAGTCGTTGGACTTGCCAATGGCTCGAGCAAAGACGGTTGGCGTGCATCCAAAGTTCATCGCGATGATTCGCGAGTTAATTCTGGAGCGGATGAATCCGGGAATGGAGCGGAGGACGTTGGGATCGCTGGGGGCGCGGACGGATATTTGTACGGAAGATTGTTGCCCGGCGCCGCAGCGGATGGTGCGGGTGAGCTGACTTGACCGCGCTCCCTTCCTAGCGATTTGAAGATCGCAGTAATCCCAGTACCGACACCTAACCGCGCGGGAGCCGGCGGGAGTTTGTTTCGCGTCGTTCGCGGATAAATCACGATTGGACGGAGGTTGGAACTTTGGCAGGTTCGTAGTCGGTGGCTTTCGGGCGGCCTTCGACCATTTGCATGGTGTGGAGAATCGTCTCGATGACCGACCCATTTCCCACAGCCGTATTGATCATCACATGGTAAAGGGAGCGGGTGGGCCAATCGGCGCCAAAGTAGTGCTTGACGAAGGCGATGCGCTCACGGTCGATGCTATCGACGAGGTCCTCGGCATCTGATTTCGAGGATCCCTCCTGCAACAGACGGCGGACTTTTTCGGCCCGGGGCGCGTAGAGGAAGACGTGAAAAGCGTCGGGCTGTTCGCGCAGGAAGAAAGGCGCGCCGCGGCCAACCACCACTGCGTTTCCTTCCTGAGCAATCTTGGGAGCAATCTGCTCCATCATCGAAACCATGCAGTCAGCATCGAAGACCTGATCCTCCAGCCGGGAGCCGCGCTCGTAACTGCCGCGCCAAAACGCCTTTGCCAGGCGATGGAAGCGGCTGTCCATGCGCTCGTCGCAGCGCATGACTGCGGAACAATCGACATTGGCCATGCGGGCAATCTCTTCGGTAAGGCGATGGTCCCACAAGGCCCAGCCCAGGCGGTCGGCTAATTGAGCGGCAATGGCGCCGCCGCCACAGCCGTACTCGCGTTCAATGGTGATGATGCGAAACATGAGTTCTCTCTAAAATTCCCCACGGCTAAAGCCGGCATTGAAAGCGAGCTAGTAACGCAGCGGTGAACGGCTGCGTCCAAAACCAAGCGCCTTTCTCTCAGTTTACCGCGAACTAGTGTACCGCGATCCCGCCTCCGGGCCTCCCTTTTTTCATCAGAAACACGATGGGAACCATCGCCATGATGGCGAATGCGAGGAGCCGGAAGTTATCAATATAGGCCAGCATGGTGGCTTCCCGCTGTACGGTACCTTCAATCAGGGCGTAGGCCTGACGGGTGGCGAATGCCGCACTGGCACCGTGGGCCTGCATTGCCTGTGTTGCGCCTTGAAGCATGGAACGGAAGGCAGGGTTTGCGGAGCTGAGGTTGCGGGACAAATCGTGCATGTGGACCTGGGAACGGCGATCCAGCATGGTCGTGACCAGGGAAATCCCAACGCTGCCGCCGATGTTGCGCGCCAGGTTCATCAGTCCAGAGGCCGCATTATTTTTTTCCCGCGGCAGAAATGCGTATGCCGCCGTATTGATGGGGACGAATAGAAAAGCCATGCCTACAGCTTGAAATACACGAGCAATCGCCGCCGTGCGGAAATCGATTGCCAGGTCAAAGCGAGCCATGTGAAACAGCGAACTGGAAAGCACGATCAATCCGAAAACCAGCAGCCAGCGCGGACTGTAGCGTGAAAGCAAGAATCCGACCAAGGGCAACAAGAGCATGATGGTGAATCCGCCGGGCATCAGTGCCAGGCCAGCCTGCTCCGCGCTATATCCCAACAGAGTTTGCATGAATAAAGGGAGCAGAAGTGTGCTGCCCAGCAGGGCAAAACCCAGCATGAACATCAACAGGTTGGAGACACCAAAGGTGCGATCACGGAACAGATGGAGATCGATGATGGGATCCTTGTGCTTCCATTCCCAGATCACAACGAAGATCAACGATGCCACGCAGATTATGGAGAGGATCACGATGAAATGGGATTCGAACCAATCTTCGCGCTGACCTTTGTCAAGGACGACCTGCAGCGTTCCCAGGCCTAGCGCCACGAATCCGAGGCCAATATAGTCGATCTTGGTCTCGCTCAACTTGCGGCGCCTGAGGTAGGGCGGGTCTTGAATCAGCCGCGAGGTGAGCAGCATGGAAATAATGCCGACGGGAATGTTGATAAAAAAAATCCAGCGCCAAGTGAAGTTATCGGTAATCCATCCACCCAGCGTTGGTCCGATGGCGGGGGCGGTGACCACGGCCACACCGTAGACAGCGAAAGCCATGCCGCGCTTGGCGGGCTCAAAAGTATCAGCCAATATGGCTTGTTCGCTGGGCTGGAGGCCGCCTCCGCCAGCGCCCTGCAGAACGCGGCAAATGATAAGCGTGGCCAGGTTCGGAGCCAGGCCGCACAGGAACGAGCTGATTGTGAACAGGGCAACGCAACTCATGTAGAAATTCTTGCGGCCCATAATCGAAGAAAGCCATCCACTGAGAGGCAGGACGATGGCATTTGAAACCAGATAAGAGGTCAGAACCCAAGTGCTTTCATCCTGCCCCGCGGAGAGACTGCCGGCAATGTGAGGGAGTGCGACATTGGCGATGGAAGTGTCGAGCACTTCCATGAAAGTCGCCAGCGTCACGGTGATAGCAATGATCCACGGATTCACTGCCGGACGCCAGATGTCCGCGTTCTCGAGCGGGGGCGCAGCGGCGCTCATTGCTCGATCCACACTTTTGGATTCACTGACATTCCAGGACGGAGCGAGCGATCCTTGTTTTCTCCGGAATCGAGAACGATCTTCACGGGAATGCGCTGCACCACTTTCACATAGTTGCCGGTAGCGTTCTCCGGAGGCAAGAGGCTGAAGCGGGAGCCACTGGCGCCGGCGATGCTCTCAATCTTGCCTTTGTATTTTCTTCCGTTGGCATCCACTTCCACGGTAACTGGTTGCCCTACTTTCATCTTTCGAAGTTGAGTCTCCTTGAAGTTGGCGGTGATCCAGACGTCGTTGAGCGGGATGATCTTCATCAACTCCTGCCCTGGGGCGACGTTTTGTCCGACTTCGACGGTGCGGTCGCTGACCACTCCGGCAACCGGAGCAACGATCTTCGTATAACGCAGATTCAGGAGCGCCTGATCGAGATCGGCCTTCTTGCGCTGGGCTTGCGCCTCTGCCGACGCCGCCCTGGAGCGTATGACCTGCATCTGTTTGGGAGCAGTCTGAGCGTTGCGCCAATTAGCTTCCGCCTGAGCTAGTTTTCCCTGTGCTTGAGTGACTTGCGACTGGGCAGCCTCAGCCAAGGAACGGGCAGCTTCCACGGCGGCGGCACTGGCTTTGGAGGCAGCCACGGCCTGATCGTATTGCTGCTGCGAGACTTCCTCTTTATCCACCAGTTGCTTGTAACGGCCGAGATCATTCTGAGCCTTAACGTTGTTGGCCTCGGCCTGGTCGCGCTGGGCCTTGGCCGCTTCAAATTGCTGTTTGGCAGCAGAGATTCCAGCCCTGGCGCTGGCCACATCGGCTGCCGATGAGGATACCTCGCTGGTCGTGTTCACTGAAGTGATGGGGATATTGACTCCAGCGGCGGAAGCGGTGGCCTGGGCATCATCGAAATCGGCTTTCGCGCGCTCATAGGCAACCTGATAATCAGCAGGATCGATTTCCAAAAGCACCGTGCCTGCCTCGACATATTGATTGTCTTGCACATTAAGCTTCACAACATGGCCTGCGATTCGGGCGCTGATGGAGTTGATATGTCCGTCCACCTGGGCGTCGTCTGTGGATTCGTAGCTGGAGACGTAGCGATAGACGAAAAATGCCGTTAGCAGGAGTACGACCACGCCGATAATGATGGCGATGCGGAAGCCAGGGCTGGCCGTGCGCGAAGGACGAGTATGGAAATCCCGTTCCGAGGAAGGCAGCGGTCGGGTGCGGCTTTCAGACTGATCCGGCGGAGCGGCGGGCGGACTTTGCGTCGTCGGTTCCATAAATTTGACTTAGTGTTCGCCTTTCAAAAATCGTTTGACTCCCTGTTCCGCATCGCCAATCGCGTACGCCAGTTCCACCTTGGCCAGATTGTGCGCGTACAGGCTCTGAATATAACTCTCATGAGCGCTGGCCACGGACTCTTGCGCCTGCACGACCTCAAGATTATCGGTGACGCCGGCGGCAAAGCGGTCCTTGGATTGATTGAAGGCCTGTTCCGCCAAATCAACCGAGCTGCGGGCGACTTCGACCTGTTCGGCGGCGGCCGTGAGATCAAGCAACGCGGTGCGCACTTCATAGTCGATGCGGCCACGCAGATCGCCCAGTTGCGATCGCGCCTGCTTCACTTGTGCATCGGCTTCGAGCAAGTCGCTGTGGACTTTTCCTCCCTCAAAGATCGGAATGGAGATGCCGCCATTCACCTGCCAGGTTCCGTTGGAGTGGGCGGGAGTGACTCCGATATCTCCGTAATTTGCGTTTACGTCGATGCTGGGGTAGCGTCCGGCGGCGGCCGCGCGGTGGGTCAGTTCGGCGGAACGAACCCGCGACTGCGCTGCCTGGAAGTCCGGCCGCGATGCATAGGCATGTTGCAAGTAGAATTCCACGGGGAGCGGGGTCAGCGCCTGGTAAGGAGCTTTCTCAGTCAACTGAAATTCCTGACCGGGCGGCATGCCGATGATTCGAGCCAACGATAATTTCTGTTTGGCGTAGTCGTTACGCGCTACGATGAGTTGCTGCTGGCGCGTCTGGAACTCGACTTGGGAACGTAAAGTATCAATCGCCGGGCTGAGACCGGCTTTTTGTTGGTCGGCAGCCTTGTTGTACAAGGCTTGAGCACTGTTGACCTGGGCATCGGTGGTTTCGATACGAGCGGCGGTGGCAATCGCCAGCAGGTAAGCATTGCCTACGGCAAGCACCACCAGTTCTCTCGCATCTTTATAGGTGTATTGCGCCGATTTCACGCTCTCGGAGGCGGCCCGTTCTTTTTCCAGATCCCTGAAGTTGAAAACAGATTGAGTGAGTGTGGCTCGCGCGTCGAAGTAATTGAAGGGACCGATCACCCGGGGAACGGGAAATGGAAAAACATTACTCTTCAGGCCGAGCGCAGTCAGGCTCTGTGTCTGTACGTTTTCTTGTATCTTGGCGGTGATGTTAGGCAAAAGGTTGCTGAGTTCCTTCCACCTCTCTCCGCGCGCCATTATGGTTTGATCGCCAGAGAGCAGCAGGCCGAGGTTGTTGCGCAGTCCTCGTTCAATCGCCTCCTGGAACCCGATCTGCAAGACCTCAGGTGTAGCTTTGCCTTCCGGCTCGCTGCCGGTGAAGGGACTCTGCGATCCGGGCAAAGATATGGATGGCACGGGCGCAGAATTCTGCGCCACAAGGCCTGTGACACTGGACAATAGCAGCAGTGTCACAGCAAGAAGCCTGCGGTTAGAGCAAGGTGAATAGCGGGGCATTTTCTCTTGTGAAAAAGTCCCGTCGGAAAGAAAGTCTCCGGGACGACCTTTCTCATTCATAACATATCGTCCCACTATTGATTCGATTGGGACGCGACGCGATGCAAAAACCAACCCAGCTCTGGCTTCGAATTGGATGCAATTAGAAGCTTGACCGAATGGTAATTTCGCCATGGGTGAAGCCCACGTTGTGCGGAGCGGCGCAGGAGGTCGGGATTGGTATCAGAGGAAAGGCAATGAAAGTGACATGGCAACTCGTTACTTTAGACACTTTTTCAGGGGGGAGGCCTGGCGATAGAGTGAAGGAGGAATGGTCCGTCAGACTATGCGTCGAGCAGGAAGCTTAATGGTAGCGGGGGTGATATTTGCCGGCCCATTCATTCAGTCTGGCATGGCTCAGAAGCAGGGCCACGGAGAGCGAAAGATAATCAGCAAAGTTGCCGCTGTTTATCCGGACCTTGCAAGGCGCCTGCACGTTGGCGGTGTGGTCCGAGTGGAAGTCGTAGTGGGAGCCAACGGGACCGTCAAATCAACCAGGGCATTAGGAGGAAATCCAGTGTTGATCGAATCGGCCACCGATGCGGTGCGCAAATGGAAATTTCAAACTGCTTCCGCCGAAACCACTGAAGTGCTTCAGCTCACTTTCGAGGCTCATTAGAACAATCGCTAACCTACTGGAACATCGAACCGCTCATGCCAGCCTCGACTCCAAAACCAGCCATCCACCAAGACCGTCGACGCAGACGGCATCCGCGATACCGGAGCGATTTCCAAGTCGCCGTCACATTCCTTTCGGGGAATAAGCATCAGCGACTGGAGGGGCACTGCACCGATCTGTCGGAAGCCGGAATCGGGATCCTGGTGGCGGCGGAAGTGAATGTTGGGGAAGTCGTGGGCATGGGCTTTGCAGTTGACGGGACATTTCCGAGGGAACTGCGAGCCGTGCTGCGCTACCGGCGCGGATATCACTATGGATTTGAATTCCTGTCGCTCACGACCGAGCAGCAGGAATCGCTGAGAGAGTACCTCAAGCGTCTGAAGCCGGTCGATTGAGAGGCTTGCAACAGAATGCCAACTCCTGGCTTCGGGAACGCGATGGGGTGGAGACTTGGGGCATCTTGTGAGGCGGTGAGTCGTCCCTCAAGCTGAACCCGGGGTTCTTTGGCGAAAGGAACGAAATATCATTCGAAATGAGCAAAATATCATTCCATGAGTAATGCCAAGCCTAACGCGATGCCCGGCACCGACTGGACGGGGCTGCTGGCCGACCCCGACCTGGCGCGAAATCTAGGAACGCTGCTGCAGACTTATCGCGATGCGCCCCCCGAGCGCCGGGAAGAAGCTCTGCTGGCGGCCATGCGTAAGATCAAGCAAGAATCTTCTGGCAGTCCCAAGGCGGGCAGGGGTGTGGCAGCAGCTTCGCCTCAGCCCCTCCCCACATCAGCTTCCTCCACTCCTCCATTCGAGCCCGATATTTTCAGCCCAACCTGGGGACAGGATCGACGGCGGCATCCCAGAATCAAGTGCTTTGTAGCAGTGGAACTTCATGTCAACGATGCTGCTGCTCCGCTCTGGGGGAATCTATCGAACACCAGCATGGGGGGATGCCAGGTAGAGACGGCCGCTCAGATTAGCGGCGGCGCCAGAGTCGAAATTGGACTTTGGGTCGCGAGCGGCAAGATTTGGGTAAAAGGGCTGGCGCTGAACGGAGTTGTCACGCGCAGTGCGCCGGCCAACGGGGTCCGCATTCGATTCTCCAGTTTGGATCCCACCGAGAAAGAAAATCTTCGCCAATTTCTCAGATACGTCCAGGACACGACCAAGGCGGCGAAGAGCGAAAACAGCTATCTCCAATTGCTGAAATAACGACCGCCCCTCTTTTAATCCTCTGCAGTACCCTCCTTTTTTACAGACCCAACGACATTGATTGGCGAGAAATTGATACACTCTGGGCGTGTCTGAAACCCTTTCCGTCCTGGGTACTCTAATAAGGGTGGGGACGCCGGCGGAACAGCTTTTGAGTAGGGGCTGAAGGAGCGCGAATCGCATGGTAGCCAGTGAACAGGCTCTGATAACCGGCAAGCAACTGGATACGCTGTGCATCAACACGATCCGGACCCTGGCCATCGACGCCGTACAGCAAGCCAACAGCGGCCATCCTGGCGCACCCATGGGTTTGGCACCCGTCACATATTGTTTGTGGCAGGATTTTTTGCGCTACGACCCAGAAGATCCGAAGTGGCTGAACCGCGATCGCTTCGTGTTGTCGAACGGCCATGCGTCAATGCTGCTCTACGCGATGCTTCACCTTGCGGGAGTTCGTGAAGTCGCTGAGAACGGCGAGGTGCTGAAAGAGCTGGCGGTTCCAATGGAAGAGATCAAGCGCTTCCGGCAACTTGGAAGCCGAACTCCAGGGCATCCCGAATCCCACGTCACCACGGGCGTAGAGACTACCACGGGGCCATTGGGTCAGGGCGTAGGAAATAGTTTGGGAATGGCCATTGGCGGCAAGTGGCTGGCTGCGAATTTCAATCGC
>JAUTWY010000483.1 GCA_030838305.1 Acidobacteriaceae bacterium | reverse complement strand
ACGCTTTGATCCTTCGCCCAATGGTTCGATCTCATTGAGAAAAACCAGAGTCTTTCCGATGAGCTGTGGAAGGATTATAGAAACCGTTGTCGCTTCTGACAAGTAAAGGAAGAGTCACGTGCGGAATCCAGCAAATCACTAAGGAGTAGACGATGACGGAAAAGAGAAGTGAGCCGGTGCCGGCAGAGCCATTATGCGATCAAGTCGCGGTGGTCACGGGGGCCGCGCGCGGTATCGGTGAAGCCATCGCCAATCGGCTGGCAGACATGGGCGCAACGCTAGTCCTCACCGCCCGCGACCAGGCTCGGTTGGCGGAAGTGAGGACCGCTATCGAGCAGCGTGGCGGTAGGGCTTTTGTCCTGCCCTGTGATCTGACGGATGACAAGGCCGTGGCCGCCCTGGGAGAAAGGGTGGCAAAGGAGCACGACCGCTGCGACATTCTCGTGAACAATGCCGGCGTAGGTGTGCTGCGCAAACCGCTCATTGATCTACCGGTGGAAGAGTGGGATCAGATGATGCACACCAACCTGCGCGCTCCCTACCTGATGATGCGCAGTTTAGCGCCATTGATGATTGCGGCTCGATCGGGTCACATCATCAATATTTCGTCGCTCGCCGGGAAAAATATTTTGCCCGACGGCGCCGCCTATTCTGCCTCCAAATGGGGCCTGAACGGCCTGACCTATTCGGTGGCCGAGGAATTGCGTCAATTCAATGTCCGCGTATCGGTCATCGCTCCAGGTTCCGTCAACACCCATTTCGGAGGTGGCGGCCGTACCAAGGATCCAACCCGAATGATCCAGCCCGGCGACGTCGCCCAGGTGGTGGCGATGCTGGTGACCCAGGCTCCCACCTCCTTCGTAAGCGAAATTCTCCTACGGCCCACGATGAAGCCCTAGTTGTTCTGTCCTGACCACAAGCCCCGGGTGCCCCATATCTCGCTCGTTTTTCGCGAGATGTGGGATACGACTACCCTTTCTTGGCATCCTTTCCAATCCGCAACCCAAGCCAAAGGCACCCGTCCGATTTCCTCCGGCCTTTGCCACGACTCAAACCCGAACCCACATCACAACCCAACTTTCGCCGTAAAACCAGTGCCCCGAACGTTACTTGTCACGCTTGGGGGGTAGGACTAGCCTCTAAAGTGTGTCATTTTAGGAAGATTCCACAGTTCTCGATGAGCCGGGCGGCCCAGCCGGGGAAAACGAGCAAAACCCACTTAGAACCTAGGAGTTGGGTTGTGTACGGTTTATCCACAACATGTTGGGGTCGCCATGTTGCTTCGGGGGAACGCGATCGCTAGAGTCTTTTCTAAGGCCAAAGGAACACGTCCATGCTGAAGCTTAAAAAGATCCAGATGCTGGGGTTCAAGTCGTTCTGTGATCGCACAGAAGTGACTCTCCCTGGTCAGGGGATCGCAGTTGTCGTGGGTCCGAATGGCTGCGGCAAATCGAACATTCTTGACGCGGTCAGCTGGGTCCTGGGCGAGCAATCAGCCAAGAGCCTCCGCGGGGCAAAAATGGAGGACGTCATCTTCGCCGGAACCCGGGAGCGCAAATCCCTGGGCATGGCCGAAGTCTCTCTTTCTCTGATCGACCCCGAAGCTTATGCGGAGGGCCCCCTGCTCGATTCGCCGGAAGCCGGCGAACAGGGCGAGCCGGAGAAGACGGACTGGGACGAAGAGGAAATGCGGGCCGAACGAGCCGCAGAGACCGAAGAGATCATCGCCGAGGTACAGCCAGGTCCCGTAATCGAGGGAGCAGACGGCTCCGTAGCAGAAGCTCCTCTAGCAGAAGCCCCGGTCACGGCAAGCGATCAGCCCTCGCCCGAAGTGATCGAGCCATCGACACAAAGTCCTGTGGTGTTGAAGGTTCGCCGCAGACGCTTTCAGCGCACCGCTGCGCGGCAAGGCGAGATCGTCGTCACCCGCCGCCTGTTCCGCACCGGCGAAAGCGAGTATCTGCTCAATGGCAAACTCTGCCGCCTGCGCGATATCCAGGACATCTTCATGGGCACCGGTCTCGGCCCGGAATCCTACGCCATCATCGAGCAGGAGCGCATCGGGCAACTACTGAGTTCCAAGCCTCACGACCGGCGCGCCATTATCGAAGAGGCTGCGGGCATTACCCGTTTCAAGACCAGAAAGCGCCTTTCCGAACTTCGTCTCGAACAGGCCAAACAAAACCTGGCGCGCGTCGACGACATTTTCGAAGAAGTCACCCGGCAAATGGGCTCGCTCAAACGGCAAGCTGCGAAGGCTGAGCGCTACGCCGCACTCCGCGACGAAATGCGGACCCGGCTGCGTGTGGTCCTCGCCAGCCGCATTGCGCAGATGGACGCCGAGCAGGCAACGCTGACCATCCAGATCGCTGAACTCGGAACGCAGATCGAGCAAGGCGCCGAACACGTAGCTGCGCTCGAGGGTGAGTACTCGACCGGGATGTCGCGCGGCTATCAGTTGGACTCGACCGCGAAGGACGCCAACGCGCGCGCCAACCAGGCTTCTGTCGACCTGGAGCGCGCCACCACGCGCGAGATCGCGAACCAGGAACGCATCGCAGAATTGAAAACCCGCGCAG
>JAUTWY010000468.1 GCA_030838305.1 Acidobacteriaceae bacterium | reverse complement strand
GTGCATGTTTACCGCGGGGTCCAGCCGCGCGAGCGGCGCTGGAAATAAGTAATTCAGTTCATGCAGAACGGCAACAAACGGAGACGCCTCGATGAACACGATGGCAGCGACAGGCACTAACTGCTACCAACACACCAAACCCGCACGTGTTGGAGGTAATCCGGTTGGCCGAGCAGGAATTGGCCGGACTCCGGCGGCGGAAAATCCTGAAATCGCCGCTCTGGCAGAACGATTCCAGCAGCGTGAAGAAGTTGCTCACCTTTATGTCGAAGCATACCGCCGATATTGCTGGCCTGTACATTCCTTGCCCGATCTAGAAGTCGCTCCTTTCCAGTACTCGCCAGCGAGTCAGGCGTGCACACCGCGAATAACCACGTGTGGCATATGGAGATGCTGGCTAGAATCTGCGACGCTGATCCCGATCTGTTGCTCGCGGCGCCATTCCGAGTTGTGGATCTCACCGACAAAGCGGATCAAGAAAAAGGAATCCAGTGGTGGGAGGAACTGACGGCAAGCGGCGGCGAGGGCATGGTGGTAAAGCCGTTGGAGTTTGTGACGAAGGGACGGAAGGGGGCTGGCGCAACCTGCCGTTAAGGTCCGAGAACGAGAATACCTCCGGATCATCTACGGGCCGGAATACACGTTGCCCGAACACCTGGAACGGCTCAAGAGCCGAGGGCCTTGGCACCAAACGATCGCTCGCTCTTCGTGAATTCGCCCTGGGACTGGAGGCACTGGAGAGATTCGTTCACAAGGAACCCCTCCGCCGAGTTCACGAGTGCGTTTTTTGGCGTCCTAGCTTTGGAGAGTGAACCGGTGGACCCAAGGCTGTAAGATTGCGCTGGAATGGATAGAATCATCATTTTTAACAACAAAATCTGAGGCAGCGGAGCGATGCTCATGCAATTGGGACAACAGCAGAAGCCTCCGATGCAGTTGCGAGCGTGTCCCGCGCCATGAGGGCGCCCGATCAGAGTTGACTTAGAAGAGCCAGCAGTTTGCTCAGGCCGCCTTAAGCGAAAGCGCGACACCTTCCTCCCATTGCTGGAGCATGCGATTGCCTATCTCCATGAATTCCGCGTTTTGGCATCATCAGAGCCCAGGCCAAAATCGAGATAACTTCTTCTGAATCTTTGGTGCCGGGAGGGGGAGTCGAACCCCCAAGGTACTAAGTACCGGCGAATTTTGAGTCCGCTGCCTTTGACCTTGATCTCGATTTTGCACGGTGCTTCTTTGGATACCGCTGGATCGCTTCTTGCAGGGAAAGGCCGGTACGTCGGCTAAGTGCAAACGTACCGGCCGCTCAGAGTCATGCTGCTTTGGCTCGGCTTTGCTGGATGAACGCAAGCAGGTCGGCATTGATCTGGTCCGCGTTCGTTGTGGGCATTCCGTGCGGAAAACCGGGATACACCTTGAGCGTAGCATTCTTCACCAGTTTTGCGGAAAGCAAGGCGGCCGCCCCGATTGGCACGATCTGATCATCGTCGCCATGAAGAATGAGCGTGGGCACGTCAAACTTTTTGAGATCTTCCGTGAAGTCCGTCTCCGAGAAGGCCTTGATGCAGTCGTAGCCCGCTTTCATCCCTCCCATCATCCCTTGGAGCCACCACTTCTCCCGGATGCCTTCCGAAATCTTCGCTCCCGGCCGGTTGTAGCCGTAGAACGGAAGGGTAATGTCCTTGTAAAACTGCGGCCGATTTTTTGTATATTGGGCCCGCAGGTCGTCGAACACCTCGATCGGCGCGCCTGCCGGATTCTTCTCCGTCTTTACCATCAGCGGTGGCACCGCGCTGATCAGCACAGCCATGGCGACGCGCTTCGAACCATGCCGCCCGATGTATCGGGCAACTTCTCCGCCGCCTGTCGAGTGCCCCACATGGATCGCGTTCTTCAGATCGAGCTTTTCGGTGAGGGCGGCCAGATCATCGGCATAGGTATCCATATCATTGCCATCCCAGGTCTGCGCGGAGCGCCCGTGGCCGCGCCGGTCATGCGCGATGACTCGATAACCCTTCTGGCCAAAGAACAACATCTGCCCGTCCCAGTCGTCCGCGGTGAGCGGCCATCCGTGACTGAACACGATGGGCTGGCCCTTCCCCCAGTCCTTGTAGTAGATTTCCGTTCCGTCTTTCGTTGTGATCGTAGGCATGACATCTTCTCCTTTTCGGTAGGCTTCGACTCTTATTACGTATACTCCGTCGGCAAAGGCCTTGTACTCTGGGTCACGAACTTTCTCGATCCATTCTCGCGGGTATGCAGGGACCGCGCAAGCATACCGCCAGTGACAACGCGGTAAGCGGGGACCACGGTCAAGTGGATGGGGATGCGGCACGACCAATGCGAATTGGGCTGGGAAGTATACCTCTGATGTAAACCTTTGGGGTGCCATTTCTCGCGGGTTTTGTTTTGCGAGAACTGGGGCTTTTGATGTTCATTCGGGCGGGGTGGGCAGATGGAAGTGGGATTCAAATTCGAGGATATATACAGAGACGCGGATGTGCTGGAAGTCCGTGTTTCAGGATGGAACGGTGCTTTTGGCGGAGTCGCTGACATCTACATGGGAAGCGGGCGCCTCGGCGAGGTTGCCACTTTGCTTCAGGGCTTCCCATCTTCAGTTACCGACAATCGTGAGTTTACTCTTGGCGCCTTTGGTGGCGAGTTTGCTGGGGGTGGGATTAACCTGCGTTTCCGCACCTGCGGCGGTGCCGCTCCGGTGGTGGTGGAATCGAGAATCGAGGCGAACTCGGATTCAGCAGCTCCGCGACAGTCGGTAGTGCTGGTGTTGCCTCCCGAGGCCGCAGCTATCGATTCCTTCGTCGAAGAGCTTCGCGGCATTGACCGTAATCATGCGACAGTGGCACGTTTAAGAGGCACCACATAGTAGAGAATCACCGCGCGGCCCCGCGATCCGACACTGAGTAAGAGTACCGCTTTCGCGTTTCTGGGCTGGCGGGGTGGCCCAGGCTCTTAAACTCGCTGGCATCACCAACACAGTGTCGGCCTTGCAAACAACGCAAGAACGGGGCACCCACGGTTCCCGAACGGGAAAGGAGAACGAATCGAGAAGCTGGGTCACTCTCGAACTATCCGTTGTTCAGGAGTGAGAGTACTAGAAAGACTCTCCCACCAGTTCTTCACTTTTCTTCCACAGCGCAGCGGCACTTTTTGCATCGAGCGCATATCCACGTACGCCTTGGCTGACCGCGGTGATGGTCGCGTCGTCCGGCACCGTCTTGCCAACGTGGCAGTTCTCGCAATAGCGCCCACCGATTTCGTCAGCCGAAGCCACCACGCCGGCCCATACCGAAGTGGCGGCTCCTTGAGGAACGGTCTTCAATTGGAAAGGCGCCTTACCCTCGGCCGCGAGTTGCTGATTCATCTGCTCGATGATCTTTTCTAAACGACTGGGGTCTACGTACCGGCCCAGCTCAGTGTGAATCCCTCCTGGATGCACCGCCGCAGCACGTATGCCACGACTCCGGTGGCGTTCGTCGAAGGCAACGGCGAACAGGATGTTCGCCGTCTTCGATCGGCCATAGGCGACGAAGGGCTCATAGGGGGTCCGCTCAAAGTTGGGATCGTCTAGGTCCACGTTCCCATAGCGATGACCGGAAGAAGACAAGTTGATGAGCCGCCCGCCATCGCGGATAAGAGACGCAATCCGGTTGACCAGGACAAAGTGACCCAGGTGATTTGTGCCGAACTGCGTCTCAAAGCCGTCCGCAGTGTGGCCAAACGGTGTGGCCATCACGCCGGCGTTGGCGATGACCACATCGAAGGGTTCGCCTTTTGCCAGCAGTCCATGCGCACAGGCACGCACACGATTGAGGTTAGCAAGATCGAGTTCAATCAGTTCAAAGCTTCCGCCATTGGCCGCGGCGTCCTTTCGCACCTGCGTAGTTGCGCCTTCAGCCTTGTTCAAATCCCGCGCCGCACCTACAACCTGAGCGCCGTGGGCGGCCAGGGAGCGTGCCGTTTCCACGCCGATGCCGGCCGAAACTCCCGTTACGAGAATCCGTTTGCCCTTCAGATTCACGCCGGACAAAACGTCATCTGTGGTCGAAGTCGCCCCAAAGGTTGCGTCAAGTATGTTCGTCATTTTCTATCTCCTTAGATTGACACTCTCAATAACCAATCGCTATCGCTTACGCGCTAGCCGTGCAAAGGGACGGCGTCCGCAGCGTGTTCGAAATAGTGCTCCTTGTTCAGATCGGCAATGAGCCCACGCTGTACCGGTCGCCATCCCAGCCGATCTTGGGTTTGCGCGCTGGAAGCCGGACCGTCCATAGCAAAAAAGAGAGCGATCCAGCCAAAATGATCGGCTGCTTCCTCGCGAGATTTGCTGACGACCGGTACGTTCAAATGCCGACCGACGACCTCGGCGATCTCTCGAGTCGGTATGCCTTCATCGGCCACGCCGTGATACCGTGCTCCGACCGAACTTTTCTCGAGCACGAGTCTGTAGAGATGAGCAGCATCCAGCCGGTGCACCGCGGGCCAGCGATTGAGCCCGTCGCCTATAAATGCGGAAACGCCCTTTTCCTGTGCGATGCTGATCAGGCGTGGCACAAAGCCGTGATCACCAGTGCCGTGGACCGATGGCGGAAGCCGCAGCACAGAGGCGCGGACTCCGCGTGCCGCGAGCGCAAGCGCCGCCTCCTCCGACTTGCGAGGGAAGCTGGGATTGGGCGCATCCTCTTCTGTGGCGAGGGAGCCTTGGCGTTGAGCGAGCAAGGTCCCGGAGGTGACGATCAACGGGCGATCAGAGCCCGCGAGCGCGCCGCCGAGAGTCTCGATGGCACGCCTATCCGCTTCGGCGGCAGGCCCATAGTTTGAGAAATCGTGGATAAAAGCAGTGTGGATCACGCCGTCGGCAGCCGTTGCTCCGCTGCGCAGGCTTTCGAGATCTTCGAGCGAACCGCGATGTACGCGGGCTCCCGCCGCGGCAAGGGACTTGACTGCCGCATCCGAGCGAGCGAGGGCGAGCACCTGATGACCAGCGAGGATCAGTTCTCGGGCAACTGCGGAACCGATGAAGCCTGTAGCTCCGGTGACAAAAACACGCATATTCTTTTCCTCTCTAAGCATTTGTGAATTCGATCGATAGAGACGAAGCGTTCACTCGACTTGCGAGCCGAGTCGAAACCTTCGCAGTAATTAGTCGCCATTCGCGGGTGGAAGCGGGGAGACCATCGATTTCGATCAACTCATGCAGCCAATCTTCTGCCGAGAGCTTCGCCTGTTCTGACCCGAACAACTGGGTGACGGCGCTGACGAATGCTGACAGCTCTCGCTCCCCCAGTGTGATGAAATCGGCGCAACCAGAGTGGGGATTGTTTGACGGTTTATGACGAGCGAGTGGATTCATATTCCTCACCTCTCGAAGCCGAGAACCTCGGCACCGCTATTGACAGGCCGCCGCGTTCCGACTAAAACGGAGAGTGTCTCCGAATCAGTACATAAGATAACCGGAGACTATCTCCGGTTGCAACTTTTTTTGTTTTTTATGCCGGCCAAAAATCAAGGAATTGCCCCGCGAAAGCCGCGCACCGACGCGCAGCGGAACCGCGAGCGCATTCTGGAGGTGGCGAAGGAGGCGTTTACCCGGTCCGGCGCGAACGCCAGCCTCGATGACATCGCTAAAGAGGCAGGCGTCGGAGCGGGAACTCTGTATCGCCACTTCCCTACGCGAGACGCGCTGATCGAGGCCGTCTATCGGACTGAGGTGGAAAAGCTGGCTGCAGCCGAGAAGAAGTTCTCCGAAAACCTTCCGCCCCTCGAGGCCTTGCGAGCATGGATGTTACTGTTCGTCGACTACATCGCGACCAAGCAGATCATCGGCCCGGCGCTAAATTCGCTCGTCGGAGGGCCTTCGAAGCTCTATGAAGGTTCACGCGGTCAGATCCAGGGAGCGATCGATTCGTTGGTGAAGCGCGCCATCAAGAGCCGCGACATTCGTAGAGATCTGGAGCCCTTCGATCTACTTCGGGCGTTGATCGGCGTCTCCCACGTGGCATCTGGTCCTGACTGGCAGCAAAGCGCCAGGAGACTGGTGGACATCCTCATCACGGGTTCGCGACCAATCAACTAGACGCGAGACGCAGACTTCATATGCCGTCGCAGGTTTACAAGCGGCGAAAACTTCGCCTGTCCTTTAACCGTCCAAAGAATCGTTCCCCAACGTTGCTTATAAGGTTTTAGGGAACCACGCGCGTCATCGCACCCGTGTCAGATAATCTGAATCCTATTCTGGACACTTTAATCCAAAATATCAGGCTGCACTCAGCCAGGAGGATGGACATGACGGAGAAACCCGGTCGATCATTTGCCGGCAAGATAGCTCTCGTGACCGGCGGCTCACGAGGAATTGGCGAAGGAATCGTGAGGCGGCTTGCTGCAGACGGCGCCGCGGTCGCATTTACCTACTCCAGTTCGGAAGAAAAAGCAAAGCGGCTCGCCAGCGAAATCGAAGCTGCGGGAGGCAACGCACTCCCGATTAAAGCGGATAGCGCCTCTGCCGAGGACGTTCGCGCAGCCGTTGATCAAGTCGCAAAAGAGTTGGGTGAACTGGATATTTTCGTCAACAATGCCGGAATCATGATCCGGGGAACCGTCGATCGCTACAGTCTCGAAGACTTCGATCGCATGCTGGCCATTAATGTCCGCGCAGCATTTGTCGGCATACAAGCGGCTTCGGAGCATATGAAGGGAGGAGGAAGGATCATCCTAATCGGCAGCAACACTGCCGTCCGCACAGCTTTTCCCGGAGCGAGCGTCTATAGCATGACCAAAGCGGCACTCACCGGATTGGTGCGAGGCGCCGCTATCGATCTCGCTCCTCGGGCCATTACTGTCAACAATGTCCAGCCTGGTCCGACAGCGACTGACATGAGTGCGCCGCACGCCGAAGCGGTAAAGACCCTGATTCCGCTGGGACGTATGGCGGATGTGTCAGAGATTGCAGGTTTGGTCTCGTACCTCGCCTCCGATGAAGCGGGGTTCATTACAGGTGCCAGCCT
>JAUTWY010000410.1 GCA_030838305.1 Acidobacteriaceae bacterium | reverse complement strand
TGAGCATCGCACCCGTTCTTTACGGCGTCACCATGCAAGAGCCTGGGGTGTCGAAACTGGTTTCAGTGCGCTTCGGGGCTGCATAGGGACCAAAGGCTGGAGCGGGGCAGCATTCCGCCCGGAAGCTGGCCTTTTTATCCACTTGCATCCTCAGCTTTTCCACAGTTGTCGAGGCTGAAAAGCCGCGACCCGGCCTACTTTTCGCAAAATCCTGCGCGTCCAAAGTTTTCTCTCTCAACAAGATGCGGCCTCCCTTCTATCCTGCATTCTGTCGTTGACAAAAATTTCTGGCAGTCTAAAATACGCCACGCTGCTTACCTGTAAAATTTCCATATGAGCCCTAATCTTCTGGACCCTGTAATCCTACAAACTGATTTCCCCGATCTTCACCTCCACGCCAGCGGCAAGGTCCGTGATGTTTACCAGTTGGACGATGAGCGCTTACTGTTCGTGGCCACCGATCGTATTTCTGCCTTCGACTACGTACTGGCGACCGGCATCCCGCACAAAGGACGCGTCCTGACCCAGATTTCGCTGTTCTGGTTCGATTTCCTGTCGGACATCGTCCCCAACCATGTCATCACGGCTGATGTAGAAAGCTATCCGCAGGCGCTGCAGAAATATGCCGATTCTTTGCGTGGCCGGTCAATGATCGTGCAGCGCGCTGAGATGTTTCCCGTAGAATGCGTCGTACGCGGCTACATTTCAGGCTCCGCCTGGAAGGAGTATCAGGCCAGCGGCAAAGTATGTGGCATGGACCTGCCACCAGGCCTGCGCGAATCCGAAGCCTTCCCGGAACCCATCTTTACACCCGCCACCAAGGCGGTGAGCGGCCATGACGAGAACATTCCGTTTGCCAAGATGTGCGAAATCGTCGGAACCGAGACGGCGAGCCATCTGCGCGACCTGACTCTGCGGATCTACAAGACGGCTGCCACGTACGCGCGGCAACGCGGTATCATCATCGCCGATACAAAGTTTGAGTTTGGACGTACGGCCAAGGGAATCACGCTGGCGGATGAGGTGCTTACGCCCGACTCTTCCCGCTTCTGGCCCGCCGACAAGTATGCGCCGGGACGCTCGCAAGAGTCCTACGATAAGCAATACGTTCGCGATTACCTGGAACAGATTCGCTGGAATAAGCAGCCGCCCGCGCCTGCGCTACCGGCCGAGGTCGCAAGCCGGACCAGCGAAAAGTATCTCGATGCCTATTTCCAGATCACTGGTCACAAGCTGGATGTATAGGACCGGGACCGTCCGCGAAACGGTGGACAGGAGAAGAGCATGACCGCGGCGGACTGGCTGATTGTCCTGGTCGTGCTGCTGAATGTGGTAATGGCCGCTTTTCACGGCTTCTTCGCCGAGGCCTTAAGCATGGCTGGATTGGCGGTTGGTTACATCGTCGCCGCCTGGCAGTATCAGCGCCTGGCAGCTTGGTTCATGTCGTTTTTGAAGTCGGAGTTGCTGGCCGAAATTTTCGGCTTCCTCATCATTTTTTTTGCGGTGCTAACCCTTTTTAGCGTTGCCGGAAGGATCGCACGAAAGTGGATGAAGGTGGCCGGACTTAGCGGATTTGACCGTCTGCTAGGGGCGTTGTTGGGCCTGGTGAAGGGCGGGCTGGTGGTGGCCGTGGTTTTGATGGGATTGACCGCGTTCGCACCCACCTCCCAGATGCTGGAAAAGTCGGAGTTGGCACCGTACTTCTTGGTGGTTGGTAGAGCAGCGATCTGGGTGGCGCCGTCGGATTTGCGAGCGCGTTTTTATGAGGGGCTCGACTTCCTGCATCGGGCTCCTAAAGATTTGACCAGCACTCCGGCCTCCAAGCCGAAATGAAGTCGTGAGGCGAGCAAGCAGTTAAAACAAAGACTTCGAACGAAGAGAGAGACCGACCGTGAAAGATCAATTGGAAGCACTTATCCTGCAGATGTACAAGAGCAACATCCTCTATTCTGAGGGGGTGCGCGAATTCAAGAAACGATTCATCCTGACTGTCCTCCAGGAAAACAAGGGCAACCAGTGCCGCGCCGCCCGCGAACTGGGGATGCATCGCAACACGCTGAGCCGCACTATCGACGAGCTCAAAATCGACATCCGGCAGCTTCGCGACGGCGCCAAACGCCCACCCCGCAGCGCCCGGCCAATGGCGGTGGAGAAGAAAGCGGTGCGTTGAGCCAGCTCCACCTTCGCGCAGCCGTCTCAATTTCTTTCCCAAAAAATAAGGCAGCCCTTGCGGGCTGCCTGGCGTTTTAAACCCACTGTGCTTAATGCGCTGCGGGCTTATGGTGAACCGGAGGCTTCTTGGCCGGGGTTGGAGTCGCCGCCTTAAGCAGCTTCCCTTTCTCCATGGTCATCATGAAGGGGCTCGGCGTGTAAGAGGCGGGCTCGCCTTGGAAGTCCAGACTGGCGCCTTCTTTGGGGATGAGCCGCAGCGGCACCTTATCTTCGAAGGTCAGCGTAATATCCGCCTTCTTCGCCTCAATGTCATCCGAGCTGCCGGCGATATCGAACTCAGTGGCCGTAGCCTTGATGACAGTCCCATTCATCTGTACCGCTTTGCCCTTGATGGCGTTCCAGACTACGTCCTGGTCTTCTTTCGAGCCGTTCGTGAACACGAACTGCCAGGTAGCGAAGTCCATCTCTTCCGGCTTCTTGGTGGTCACCATGGTGTGAACTTGTTCTGCCGGTGAAGGGGCGGCTTTGACGGTAAAGCCTGCGGGCTGAGTTGGGCTGGCCTTGGCTTGGGTCAGAACGTCAGTCCAGCCGTCGTCCCCGCCGTGATACTTCACGTACTGACCCTTGGCATACTTCTCGATCTGCGCCTGATACTGCGCGTTAGGGGCGACGGTGGAAGCGCGAGCCGCAAACCAGATCGCATTGATCGGGTCTGGAGTCACTTTCGGATCCGGCGGAGTTGGCCCCGCATAGGCCAGCGCCAGCGGATACACGACGCTAAAATCCTTCTGCGAGTCAGGGCTGCTATCGACGGCAACGCGCAAGGCCTTGCGCGCAGTGTCATAGTCCTTGTCGGTAAGAGCCGCGATACCGGTGGCTGCGTTGAAAATTCCCGTCATCTGATCTTTCATCTTCTGAAAGTCAGCGTCACTCGTACCCTCGGGCTTGGCAAATTTTGGCAGACAATCCAATCCCATCTGCGCGTACTTCCGAGCATCCGCCAGATCCTGCTTGGCAGCAGGGTCGCCGCCTTGTGCCTTCAGGCGATCAAAGAAAGCCAACAATGCCATTGCTCGAACGTTGCAGGGATCGGCCGCCACCAGTTTCGTAGCCGTGTCGATGGTTTTCTGCTGGTTGTTGGTCTGCTGGTAGTCCTGCATCAGCGTTTGCAGGGCGGCAACCTTCATCACGCTGTTCGGATACTGCGTCATAAAGGCCTCAAGGCCGCTGATCTGCGCCGCCGGATCCTTCTGTTGAATGGCGCCAACGTAGGCGTTGTACTCGGCTGGGTCCTTGATCACCGGAGCTTGAGCCGGCGCGGCGGCCGGAGTTTGAGCGGGAGTCGCTGCCGGCTGGACCGGTGCTGCTTGCCCTTGTGGTGGTTGCGCAGGCCTGGCGGCGTCCTGGGCCGCTGCCAGTGCAGCAACCCCAAGCACTACCGTAACCAGAATCTTTTTCATCAGTGTATGGCTCCTTGGCCTTTGGGAATCTAGATTTTAGGAAGCAATATGCCTAACTCTGACAAGACGACTGACCCGAGACTGTGGGTTTGCCGGATTATATGTACCTCTTGTTCCGAAGGCAAGCAACTTCCCCGTTTAGGGTCCCGGCCATTGTATAAGATGCAGATGGCGCGGCTCGCGGATAGCCTCTAAAGTGGTCTTTGCGGGCAACCTGGAATGAAATGGAGGCATTGCTAATGAACGCAGTCCGAGCCGATCTTCGTTCCCTAGCCGGGCAAGTGGCGGTCATTACCGGCGCGGGTCGCGGCATTGGAGCCGCGATTGCGACCCAACTGTCAGGTCTAGGCGCCGCCACCGTTCTGTGCGGGCGCACGCGAGCCGCTCTTGAATCAACGGCCGGGCTGATCACACAATCTGGAGGGAAGGCCGAGGCGCTCGCTTGCGACGTGACCAGTCTTCAGTCGGTGGAGACCGCAGCCAAACACGTCGAGGCTTCGCTCGGGCGTGTGGACATCGTCGTCAACAATGCGGGTGTCGGCGGATTCGGCGGCCCGCTGCATCAACTCTCACCCGACAATTGGGAACAAATCCTGAACACGAATTTGCGGGGCGTCTACTACATGACGCGCGCTTTCGCGCCGCTGATGATTCGCGCCCGCTCCGGCCACATCATCAATATTTCGTCCCTCGCCGGAAAAAACGCGCTGCCGAACGGAGCGGCTTATGCAGCCTCAAAATGGGGATTGAACGGACTAAGCTATTCCCTGGCTGAGGAACTGCGCACCCACAACATTCGCGTCGCCGTAATTTGCCCCGGCTCGACCAACACCGACCTCAGTCCACACGCGGGCAAGGATCCCGCGAAAATGCTGCAACCGGAAGATGTCGCGCACGCTGTGGCCATGCTCGTGACGCAGAGTCCGCAATCGTTCGTGAGTGAGATACTTCTGCGGCCCACACAGAAACCATGAATTCTCGGCGTTCTCTGCGGCGCTTCTCAGCGAGCTCCGCGCTTAGCTGTTTTGACGCCAACTAGAAACAAAACCTGAACGCAGAGATCACAGAGAACAGCCGCGGAGGTAGCGGAGGATATCTGGACATTCGGTTCCAAATTCACTTCTTGAACAAATTTTCAAACGCTTGCCGCGCGTCGTTTGGCCGCAGGCTGGCCGGTGTGGAAGTTTCCTTTTCTCTGGTGACGCGGATTTCAAAGAACGTGCAATCGTTGCGCGCATCCTTCTTGACTACGCGGTGTTTTACCGGTTGCATGCACTCGAATCGGCTTCCGGGATCGAAATACATGCACTGCTTGCAGGAATGCAGTTCGAAGCCGCACTTGGGACAAACCCCGGTGGATGGGATTCCCTGCAGCACCGTGCCGCACTGCGCGCAGCGGGAGACCGTGCGGGTTCCCGGCATATTCACCGGTTTTGGTCCCATACTGTAGTCTCTCTTGGCGGGTGCAGAAGCCGGCTTTTCCTGAGATTCCCGGCGGGGCTTTGCCTCGCGGTCCCGGTCCTGATATCCATGCTGACGATATTTGGCTGCCACAAAACCTCCGGCTCGGGCGTATTGTCTCGCCAGTTGCGGGATACGGCAAGAGCTATTCACCACGAAGGGCGCTAAGGATCACAATAGGGGGCTTTGGAATCTAAGTTCCATGTGACTTCATTT
>JAUTWY010000397.1 GCA_030838305.1 Acidobacteriaceae bacterium | reverse complement strand
AAATCCGCGCCGACGTCGCCTACCATTACGACTTCAACCACCCCAAAGACGATACGATTGGCGGTTCAAGCGAAGTATTTCGTTCGAATGAAGTTGGCCTTACGCATCTGGGTGTGGGTGGAGACTTCCACTACGACCACGTTCGTGCGCGCGTGCTCAGCCAGATAGGTTTGTACTCAACCGCAACGCCGCGCAATGATGCCAGCTATTCGCGGGGGCAGTGGGATCTGGCCAATGCGTACCGGTATGTCAACGAGGCCTACGGCGGATATCACTTTGACGCTTTGCACGGGATCAACGTCGATGCCGGTATCTTCCTGTCGTACGTAGGCCTCTTCAGCTTTTACAACTTTGATAACTGGGCCTACCAGCCGTCTTATGTTTCGTCGAACACTCCGTGGTTTTTCACAGGCCTGCGCATCCAGGTATTTGCCACCAAGAAGTTGAAGATCGAGCCTTGGATCATCAACGGATGGCAGTCCTACGCTCGATTCAATGGCCGGCTCGGATTTGGCGGGCAGGTCTTGTATCGCCCCACCAGTTGGCTTTCCATACTCTCGAACAACTACGGGGCTGGAGCCGACGCGCTGGGCATTCCCACCCGCACCCGCTATCACACCGACAACAGTATTGAAGTGAAGTACTACGACCATCCAGAACGATTTTTGGACAAGATGGCCTTCTCTTTGACTGGCGACGCTGGTTGCGAGAGCGGCGGAGGAGTGAACTGCACCACCAATCAGAAGGATTCTGCCGGGAAGATCATTTCGTTCAAGCAGAGCTTTCTCGGCTACATGCTTTACAACCGGTGGTGGTTCCACCACGACCGTTACGGCCTGACCATTGGCGGAGGAAAGATCAACAACCCTGGGCGCTATCTGGTGTTGCTGCCTCCGATCAACGGAGCGACTGCGACTTCGGGAACGCCTTACTTCACGGAGAATCCCGGCGATCCGTACAAGGCCTGGGACATCTCAGGAACCTACGACTACATGCCCAGCCAGTACATTACGTTCCGCTGGGAGTTCAACCACCGGCACGCCAGTGTGCCGTACTTTAGCGGCCCAGGCGGGGTTACACCGCCGGGTGGGAATAATGGAAATCCCGGTTCGACGATCCCAGGCTGGCAGCCAGATCTTCGTCAAACCGAGGATCGGGCCACCATGGCGATCCTCGTGAAGTTCTAGCCGAGCTTGGGATTGGAGCAAAACGATGCAGGACGCGATCTTTCTTATTGTGACGATTCTGTTTTTCGCGATCTCGCTTGGCTATGTTGCATTCTGCGAGCGCCTGAGGTGAGGCACATATGAGCGCAGAACCAATCATCATGCTGATCATTTGTGCGGGGTTGCTGGTGTATCTGGTCTATGCCATGTTGCGGCCGGAGAAATTCTGATGACGGCGAATGGATGGCTGCAGATTGTCGTTTTCTTGCTGGCAGTCTTTCTGATCACCAAGCCCTTGGGCTCGTTTATGGCGCGAGTGTTTGCGCGCGAGCGGACATGGCTCGATCCTGTGATGCGGCCGGTGGAGCGGATTCTTTACCGGCTTACCGGCGTGGACGAAAGCCACGAGATGGAGTGGAAGGAATACGCGCTCGCTCTGCTTTTGTTCAGCGGGGTTTCCATGATTCTGCTGTATGTGTTGGAGCGGGTGCAGTTGTGGCTGCCAGGAAATCCGCAAAAGCTGGCAGGCGTCCCACCGGCATTAGCGTTCAATACCGCGGCTTCGTTCACGACGAACACGAACTGGCAGAATTACGTCCCAGAGACCACCATGAGCTATCTGACGCAGATGCTCGGTCTGGCTTATCACAATTGGGTTTCGGCAGCGGCGGGCATGGCATTGGCGATCGCGTTCATTCGGGGCATTGCCCGGCGCGAGCAAAAGACGATCGGAAACTTCTGGGTTGATATGGTTCGCGGCACCTTGTGGATCCTGGCTCCGCTGTGTCTGGTGGGCGCACTCGTGCTGGTTTCGCAGGGCGTGGTGCAGAACCTGAAGCCCTATGACACCGTGCAGTTGCTCGATCCTTACCAGACGCCGCAACTCGGTTCTGATGGTAAGCCTGTGAATGGACCCGATGGCAAACCGGTGATGCAGAGGGTGAGTCAGCAAGTGATCGCGCAGGGACCGACGGCCTCGCAGGAAATCATCAAAGAGCTGGGCACCAACGGCGGAGGATTTTTCAATGCGAATAGTGCGCATCCGTTTGAGAACCCGACACCACTCACGAACTTTCTTGAGATGTTCTGCATTCTCGCCATTCCTTCTGCCTTCACATACTCTCTCGGAAAAATGACTGGGTCCGCTCGGCATGGGTGGGCTGTGTGGTCCGCAATGGCTTTGCTTTTCCTGGCAGGCGTGACTACGGCGTATTGGGCAGAAGCGCGCGGGAATCCTTTGGTGGCAACTGCCGCGCAGCATAGTTTGCTGCGTCCGTCTTCTTCGCTTCAGATGGCGGGAAATCTGGAGGGGAAGGAAGTGCGCTTCGGAGTGGCAAACTCGGCGCTGTTCGCCACCGTGACCACCGATACAAGTTGTGGAGCGGTGAACTCCATGCATGATTCATTCACCCCGCTGGGGGGAATGGTTCCGCTGATCAACCTCATGCTAAGCGAAGTAATCTTCGGCGGAGTGGGCGCGGGAATGTACGGAATGCTGGTCTTTGTCATTCTGTCCGTATTCATTGCGGGCTTGATGGTGGGGCGCACGCCCGAATATCTGGGCAAGAAGATCGAAGCCTACGACGTGAAGATGGCAATGCTGGTAATCCTGATCTTTCCACTGGCGATTCTGGTGTTCACCGCGATTTCGGTTTTATACAACTTCGGAACCTCATCCATGGCAAATGCCGGACCACACGGATTTACCGAAGTTCTTTATGCCTTCACTTCCGCTGTGGCCAACAATGGCTCGGGTTTCGCTGGGATTAACGGAAACACTCCTTGGTACAACACTTCGCTGGGGATCGCGATGTTGCTTGGCCGTTTCATGATGATTCTGCCCATGCTGGCGATTGCCGGAAACTTGGCGGGCAAGAAACAGGCGCCGGCCACGCTGGGGACTTTTCCGGTCACAGGGCCTATGTTCACGGTCCTCCTAATTGGTGTGGTGGTGATCGTGGGGGCTCTGACATTCTTTCCAGCCTTAAGTCTGGGGCCGATTCTCGAGCACTTGCTGATGCATGCAGGCAAGACGTTTTAAAAAAGATATGGCGAACAAGAAATCAAAACGTAGCTTGTGGGACGTGAAGATTGTGCGGCGCGCGGCGTGGGATTCTGTGGTTAAGCTGCATCCTGTGACCATGATGCGCAATCCCGTGATGTTCGTCGTGGAAGTGGGCAGCGTGGTGACGACGGTGCTGCTCATTCTGGATCGAGTGCACCAGCGCCCGGGGTTCGGGTTCAATTTGCAGATCACGCTGTGGCTTTGGTTCACAGTATTGTTTGCGAACTTTGCGGAGGCCATGGCGGAGGGTCGCGGCAAGGCTCAAGCCGATGCTTTGCGGCGCTCGAAAGCGGAAACGATGGCGAATCGTCTGCTCGCCGACGGCAAAACGGAAACTGTTCCAGGCTCGAAACTGCGCTCCGGAGATATGGTGCTGGTGGAGGCTGGCGAATTTGTTCCCGGCGATGGCGAGATTGTCGAAGGCGTTGCGTCGGTGGACGAATCCGCGATCACAGGTGAGTCCGCGCCTGTGATTCGCGAAGCGGGCGGCGACCGTTCGGCCGTGACCGGCGGTACGCGCGTGCTTTCGGATTGGATCAAAGTAAAGATCACTTCCAATCCTGGGGAAACGTTTCTGGACCGAATGATTGCCCTGGTAGAAGGGGCGGAGCGGCAGAAGACTCCGAATGAGATTGCGTTGAACATCCTGCTGGCGGGGCTGACGATTGTGTTTCTGCTGGCCGTGGTCACCCTGCAACCCTTCGCCATTTATGCCGGGGCGCCGCAAACGGTCTTCGTATTGGTCTCTCTGTTGGTATGCCTGATCCCCACCACAATTGGCGGCCTGCTATCCGCGATCGGCATCGCGGGCATGGATCGCCTGGTACAGCACAATGTGCTGGCAATGTCGGGACGCGCGGTTGAAGCCGCAGGCGATGTGAACACGCTGCTTCTTGATAAGACCGGAACCATCACGCTGGGCAACCGGCAGGCAACCGAGTTCGTGACCGCACCGGGGGTTACGGAGGCGATGCTGGCGGATTCAGCGCAACTCTCCTCGCTGGCAGACGAAACTCCCGAGGGCCGCTCCATCGTAGTGTTAGCCAAAGAGAAGTACGGATTGCGCGGCCGTGAATTGAGTTCGCATGAAGCCGAATTTATTCCCTTCAGCGCCATGACTCGCATGTCTGGGGTGAACCTGAATGGCCGCGCCGTCCGCAAGGGCGCGACCGATGCGATTGCCAAGCATTTGGAGGATCAGGGCAAGGCGCTCCCCCCAAAAGTTCGCGAAGCGGTGGAAGCGATTTCGCGTTCGGGAGGGACTCCGCTCGTGGTCGCGGAGAATGGCCGTGCCCTGGGGGTGATTCATCTTAAAGACATCGTAAAAGGCGGCATGCGCCAGCGCTTTGATCAATTGCGCGCGATGGGAATCAAGACGGTGATGATCACTGGCGACAATCCGTTGACGGCCGCCGCTATCGCAACCGAGGCGGGGGTCGACGACTTCCTGGCACAGGCTACGCCGAAGGACAAACTGGATTTGATCCGGCGCGAGCAGGGCCAGGGAAAGCTGGTTGCCATGACGGGCGACGGCACCAACGACGCGCCGGCGCTGGCGCAAGCCGATGTCGGCGTTGCCATGAACACCGGGACGCAGGCGGCAAAGGAAGCCGGCAACATGGTCGATCTCGATTCGAATCCGACCAAGCTGATTGAGATCGTGGAAATCGGCAAGCAGTTGCTGATGACGCGGGGCGCGCTGACCACATTTTCCATCTCGAATGATGTGGCCAAGTATTTCGCCATCATCCCAGCCATGTTTGCCGGGACCTTTCCGGTCCTGCAAGCCCTTAACGTGATGCGGTTGGCGACGCCGCAGTCAGCGATATTGTCGGCAGTGATCTTTAACGCGCTGATCATAGTAGCCCTGATTCCGCTGGCCCTGCGCGGTGTGAAGTATGTCCCGCAAGGTGCTGCCGTATTGTTGCGCCGGAATTTGTTGGTTTACGGTTTAGGCGGAGTGATCGTGCCATTCATCGGGATCAAGCTGATTGACTTGCTGATTGTGCGAGCTGGGTTGGCGTAGAGGATATATGAAAAAGAATTTGGTCACCGCTGTGTTGATGACCCTGGTCACAACCGTGCTGTTTGGCTTGCTCTTTCCTCTTTTGATTACAGGGCTGGCGCAGGTTATGTTTCCGAAGCAGGCGAACGGACAATTAGTCTCACGCAACGGCCATGTGGTGGGATCGCGCCTGATTGGCCAGTCATTTTCCTCGCCGGGATACTTCTACTCGCGCCCGTCAGCTGCCGGAACTGGCTACGACGCGGGCAATTCCGCCGGATCGAACCTAGGCCCCACCAATCAAGCGCTCATTGCGCGGGTGAAGGGAGATGCCAATCGCTTACAAGGGGAGAATCCATCTGCCGCCGTTCCCATGGATTTGCTGACTACGTCGGGTTCCGGGCTCGACCCTCACATTTCGCCCGAGGCGGCGGAGTTTCAGGTGCCACGCATCGCGCAAGAGCGTGGACTGAGTGAGAATGTGGTGCGTGACGTGGTTGGCCAACACACAGAGCCAAGGCAGTTCGGATTTCTGGGCGAGCCGCGAGTCAATGTGTTGGAACTCAACCTTGCTCTGGATGAAATCTCGCCGAAGCCTGCCGCCCACTGAAATCCTGTCCTGACACACCTGTCCGCATTAACATTTCCTGTCTTCCAAGCCAAGATTAGCCTTCCAAGAAAGCGCATTGACGCGGAGTGGCAGCGTGCGGTCTGATAAGGTTCGCATGGGTGCGACGGGCAAGCTCACCCAAAGCAAGAAATAGAGGAACGACTGTAGAGTGCGGGCGGGGGATAAGATTGCTCCCGCTGTTATCGTTCGCAATCCGGCCATGAACGAATCGAAGCGTTTTCCGATCAACTGGATGTATATTCTCTGGCTACTTTTTCTGGCCGGACTGGCGGCGCTTCCACCGGTATTCGAGATCCATAAACAGCTCACTCTGCTGGCCATTGGCGTTGTGCAGTTTAGCGAAGGCTGGCTTTTGGCTCGCTCTCCCAAGCGGGGTGCTGCGTATATCGTCTTGCTGAAGATTGCCCTGGCGACGT
>JAUTWY010000391.1 GCA_030838305.1 Acidobacteriaceae bacterium | reverse complement strand
ATGCTCTCGTTGACCGTGACGGAGGCCAATGCCGGAGCCGTCGAGCTGTACCGCCGTCTGCATTTCGATTCGAAGCGGGTGTTCGATGCGTTCGTGTGGCAGGGGTGAGAAGAAGCTCTTAGCAGTTCGCTCTTGGCTCTTAGCTTGTTCAGAGAAGGTCAGGGGCTCTAGGCGCAAACGCGCAATGTCAGGGAACGTAGAGCCAAGAGCTAAAAGTTTATCTCCGCACCAGCCACATCGCCCAACCCGCCACTAGAACGCCGCCCAGGAACATGGCAAAACAGTACAGGCCGTAGCGGACCATGTCACGCGTAGTCTCGCGGTGGGTAATGCCGAAGACGACGGAAGCGAAGAGTGCGAAGACGAACGCCGCACTGAAATGAGTAAGTTGGATAGTCATGATTTGCCCGCGAGTTGGCAGAGTCGAACTGACAGCCGAGAGCCGATAGCTGCGAGCCGCCTCATTGTTTTTTCCCAATGGCGATGTGGTAAGCATCCGCTATCGCAATGAAGTTCAGCAGGCCAGCGACGATCATGAACTTCGTTCCATAATCGGCGATGGCGAAAGCGATCGCACCCTGGCCCCCATTCATCGCGAGAGTAATGATGTACATTCCTCCCGCCCCCAAATCGCCGATGAATCCCAGAATGTCCAGGATGTCGCCACCGTTCGCCTTGTAAATGTGCCCCTGCATCATCAGGCCAAGCGCGAACAGGCTTCCAATGGAGATAAGCAACAGGAGGCCTCGAATCCAGCGCCTTTGGATAATGTGCCCCGCGCCCGGAATCAGCCAGCCCACGGCAGGAGCGACCACGGCCATCATTGCGTTGGACTGCGCAGGCTCAGCCGCCGGTTTCGTCTTGAGTTGTGTGGAATTTGCCATCAGATAATTACGATCTCACGTTGAATGTTGCCGGTAACTTCCGCCGACTTGGGACGCACCAGCATGTTGACTTCACTGCGCACCCCGAACTCCGGCAGGTAAATACCGGGCTCGATGGAGAAACAAGAGTTGGGAAGAATCTGGCGCTCGTCGTGGATTTCCAGATCGTCCATGTTCGCACCGTTGGAGTGGACGTCCGTGCCGATGGAATGTCCGGTGCGGTGAATAAAATATTCTCCGTAGCCGCTTTTCTTAATGTGACTGCGGGTGGCGCGATCCACTTCCCATCCCGCGATGCGGCGGCCGGCGCCGAC
Organism: Acidobacteriaceae bacterium; assembly: GCA_030838305.1. Lineage (GTDB taxonomy): Bacteria > Acidobacteriota > Terriglobia > Terriglobales > Acidobacteriaceae > Sulfotelmatobacter. Next base: position 5,945 of record JAUTWY010000391.1, on the reverse strand, counting down.
CGCGTCCATCACGGTCTTCACCCCCACGTCGCGCGCGTCGCGCACGATGTTGAATACTTCACAAATGCGGCCGGATGGCGCTTTGCCGACAAATCCCATCCAGGTAATGTCATAGTACACGGCACCCGGCGTGTCTTTCTTTCCCCACACGTCGAGGAGCACCAGATCGCCCTCGCGAATGGAAACGGGATGATCGGCCCGCGGCTCATAGTGCGGATTGCCGGCATTGGCGTTCACCGCCACGATTGGTAGATCGTCCGTGAGCAGGTTTTCGCGGCGAAAAGCTTCCATGAACCACTGCTGGATTTCGTGTTCCGTGGTTCCCGCGCTTCGAACGCGCCCCCCAATCTCCTTGAAAGCCGCGGCGGTAATTGCATCAATCGCTTCGCGCGCCGCAAAGTGCGTCTTGATTTGCTCTTCCGTCCAGGTAGCTTCGAATTGCGCCACAAGATCAGCGGAACTCACAACGTTTTTCCCCAAGCCGCGGAGCAACTCAATCGTCCCAGCATCGACCAGAGAGATCGTAAAGACAATGTTATTGGGCGAATATTGCATTGCGATGTCGCGGTAGGATGCCAGCATCGCTTTCAAGCTGTCGAAAAGTTCCTGCCATCCGGAGTACTGGCGCTTGCTGCCGGGCAAGGAATCGAGATGGCCGGCTTCGATTTTGTGTACCAGTTTTACGGGTTCGCCCTGCGCAGGTATCAGATAGAACCAGCGCCGCGTTACCATCAGTCCCGCCGGCAAGCCGAGCACCCGGTAGGCAATGGGGTCGCGATGATGATGGTCGTAGAACAGCCATGCGTCGATGTTGCGTTCGCGCAGCGCGGACTGTATGGCAGATAAGTCCATGGGCAAACGTCTATTGTAAACAATGGATGTGATTTGAGCGAATCGACAGGGTCCTGCATGCGCACCGCGAGCATTCAGTTGGTGGGTGCAGCCGCAACCACTCTAAAAAATCTGTCATACAACCAGAGCAACGCCGTCGTGATCACGCCGACGGCAGTCACGGCCCACCAGATGCGTTCCGGTTGGTGCGCAACCTCTCCGAAGTGATGCAGCAGCGTACCCCCGAACCATCCACCAATCAGCGATCCAATTCCGATCGGCAGAAATGCAAAGCCCATGTAGGTGCCCTGTTGTCCGGGAGGCGCGAGTAGCGCAATGTATTCGTAGTAACGAGGTTGCTGAATAATTTCACCCAGCGCGAGGACAAACAGCGAGACGATCGCTCCCCAGATCGTTGGTCGAAAGGCGAGGATCAACCATGAAACCGACGTAACGAGCGTGCCTAGAATTACAGCCTGGAACGCCGGAATCTTGCGCGTCAGGAAATTTACCGCAAGCGTGAGACAGATTACGCTCAGCCCATCAGTGACGAGAATGATTTCGACGTCAGCGCCGGAATTAATGTAGCCGTGAATGTAGCCGGGCAGGCTGATGTACTGCTGCCAGAAGACAATCCAGTAGCCGGTGAAGAGCACGAGGAACCACATGAACCGGCTGATCCCGGCGAGCACCAGCACAAGCATTCCACTCCAGATCCACCACGGAACGGAAAACTGCGGATAGACCCACAACCCGATGCGCAGCAGCAATGCGATCATCAACACGGGCAACACCAGCCTGTAGTTGCCAACAACGACGCAGAAATTCCGCGCGACCGTCGCAATCGAAGGCGGAGGTGCGTCTCCTGGCTTTCGTGGCTCGCGGAAGAACACCATCACGAAGAAGAACATCGCCAACACACTGAGCGCCGCGACGCGGTAGACGTTTTCCACGCCCAAGTGACGATGTGCCCAGGACGCGAAATAGGGCCCGGCAGCGCCACCGATGTTGACCATCGTGTAGTAAATCGAATAGCCGATGGAGCGCACATTCTCTTTGGAAGCGCGCGCCGTTGTGCCAACTACGCAAGGCTTCACCATGGCAATGCCGAGGGCGGGCAGAATCAAGATGAAGCCCACAAACAGACTAAGGGGCACGGCATTGCGCACCGGAGCCAGCCAGGATGCTCCAATGGAACCAATCAGGAAATACGCCGCAGCGAGAATGAGATACGCCATCGAGAGCGCGCGCCGAAACCCCAGCCGGTCGGCAGCGGCCCCGCCGAAGATGGCTAGAAACCACACCATGCCGCCGAAAATTCCAGTCAGCGTTCCCGTTTGTTCCGTGGAGAAGTTTAGCTTCTCCTGCAAATACAGGGCGAGCGACGCGAAGGCTCCGTAATAAGAAAGGCGCTCGAATATCTCGCTGATGTTCGCGACCCAGAATGGCCGTTCGAATCCAGTGCGAATTTCCTGCAATCGTTCGGGAAAGCTCAAAGTGGCTCCTGGTGCTTGCTGTGTTTACGTGGCGCGGGCGCCCTCGCCCGCGTCTGTTGCCAGTTCTACATCTGCCGCGGTCTAGAGATCTTCGGTTCTACATCTCGATGCTTTTTCTGATTTCTGCGGCTGAAATCCCAACGACTCGAATCACTTTCTTACGGTTGCTCTGGCCGGACGCAATAGTAACGGAAGATCGCGGCACCTTCAAAAGTTTCGCGAAGAATTCGATGCAAGCTTCGTTGGCTTTGCCATCGATGGGTGGTGCGGCAAGAGAAAGCTTAAGTGTGTCGCCGAATTCACCGGTGATCGCATTCTTCTTCGCACGGGGATGGATTTTGACCGTAAACGTCACCCCGTTGCTCGATTCCTGAACGGAAATCACAAGTTCTTTCTCAGCGAAAGTGCTGTCTCGGTCAGCAGTAGCGTTCCTACCAAAGGTATTTGCCAGTGCTGCAATGTTCTATGTTTTCCGACGCTCGCGATCAGGGCGATCACAAAGATAAGCATGGTTAGGTTTGCACCAATGCAAGATAACTTGAGTCCCTTTACAGCGTTCTTGTTGCGAATGCGCAGCACATTCAGCATCGCAGCGAAAACCAGGGCCAGTCCACTCCCAAATATCCAGATCCTGCCCGTGTAAGTTCTCGGCACGAGCAGGCAATCCACGATCGCGAGAACAAAAAGGACGCCCGCACAGAGCCGGTCGATAACCCCCATAACTTGTCCCCTATGTTTAAGCCTTTGTTCTTGCCCCTAGGATCACCGTAGCGACCAGCGATGGCGTTTCTTCTTGCGGAGATATCTTGACTGGAATCCTCACACCGTCCGCTGTTCGCTGTACGAAGGTCAAGAGGCTAGTGTTTCGATACTGAGATCCCGACGATCGCTAGAACCACCGCGATTCCTATAACGACATAAATAACGTAGTCGCGCACAGGGGGAGCGGGGAGTAAGGACTTGCGGTGCTCGGGAAAAGCCGAATAAACCATCACGAGGATGTAATGATCTTCGTGCTCCAGGGCCGCTACCGCCTCAGTCCACATTTCGCGATAGCTCTGTGACTGCGCCAAGTCGCGATTGCGTGCGCTCTTGAGAAGAGCAACAATTTTGTCCTCGTATTCTTCGGACAGATCGCGCCCTTCAAACTCAGTCACGGCTTGCACCATATCCGGAGTCATGGGTTGAGCTTCGGTGAAATAGAGCATCTTTATCTCAACAGCGGTGAGATGGACTTGCTCTGCCTGAGCCTCCTCAATGACCCTTGTTATGAGGAACTGCTTCGCGGTGGTGGGCTCCATTCGGCGTTCCCTCTCTGTGCTCCCCTGCGTCCACTGTGTTTAAGCCTTGGTTCTTGCCCCGAAGATCGCCGTACCCACGCGCACGCAAGTCGATCCCTCTTCGATCGCCACTTCGAAATCATGCGACATGCCCATCGAAAGATGATCCATTGCGACTGCTGACAGTTTGCGAGAAGCAATCGCATCGCGCAGTTCACGCAGCTTGCGGAAGTAGGGGCGTGCCCCCTCCGGATCGTCGGTGAATGGAGGCACGGTCATCAGTCCGCGGAAGACTAGAGCCTCAAGCCGAGGCGCGGCCAGCAGCAGTTCGTCGAGTGCGGGCGAGTCCGGTGCAATCCCGCTTTTTGCCGCTTCGCCGCCGACATTGATTTCGATCAGCACATTCAGTTTCTTGCCGAGCCCGCCAGCCGCCGCGTCAAGTTTTTCCGCCAGTTTCTGCGAATCGACTGAATCCACAGCCCGAAACAATTCTGCGGTCCTGGCGGCCTTGTTGGTTTGGAGATGCCCAATCAGGTGCCATTCGGCATCCCTCAAATCCAGCAGTGCCGTGATCTTGCCGGCAAATTCCTGAACCCGGTTCTCGCCAAACAGGCGCTGTCCAACTGCATAGGCTTCTCGGATGCGCTCGGCGGGCTGAGTCTTGCTCACCGCCATCAGCGCGATTTTATCGGATGAGCGCCCCGCGCGCCTCGCAGCTCCGTTGATCCGCTCGCGCACCGCAGCAAGATTTTCCGAGATCGACATAAAAATACTGAACCACGAAGGGAACGAAGTTGCACGATAGGAAGTTTGAATTTCCTTCGTGGACCTTTGTGTCCTTCGTGGTAAGAACCTACATCATTGCCGTCGGCGGCGCGGGCTCGCTTGGATCGCCGGCAGCGGACACGGGCAAGAAGATCATCAACGCTGCTAAACCGGCCAGCACGATCATTCCTCCCACTAAATAGGATGGATCATTGAAGATTTGCGGTGGATGATTCGGCGCACCCCACGAGGGAACAAACTGCAATCCCGCCCAAACCAGACCCAGCAAGGCTTCCCCGGCAATCAATCCGGAAGCGACCAGCACTCCGGCATTGTCGACCCGAGCCTTCTGGGCGCTGTTGAATCCGCGGCGCTCGGCAACCTTATCGCCGATGGAGCGAATCACTCCGCCCACAAAAATGGCGAAGGTAGTGCCAAACGGCAAATACATTCCAACCGCCACCAGCATCGGACTCTTCACCTGCATCATGACCAGGGCGATGCCAAAAAATATTCCCACCACCACCAGCGGCCAAGGCATATCGTGGCCGACGATACCCGCGGCCAACGTTGCCATCAAGCCAGCCTGTGGGGCTGGAAGCTCAGCGCCGCCAAATCCCACGCCACCGGCCTTAATACTTCCTTCGTGCAGAAGCATCAGCGGGAAATACATCACCAGACTAGCCACCACAACCGCGATCAGCTCCGCGGCCTGAATCTTCTGCGGCGTGCCGCCTAAGATGTAACCAACTTTAAAGTCCTGCAACAGTTCGCCCGCCACGGCCGACGAAACGCAAACCACTGCCGCGACTCCCAAAACCGCAGCCACTCCCGAGGTGCCGGAAACTCCCAGCGCCACCATCAGTAGCGCCGCAATCAGCAGCGTCGACAGCGTCAATCCAGAAATCGGATTATTCGATGAGCCAATGAATCCCACCAGATTGCCCGACACGGTTGCGAAGAAAAAACCCACCAGAATCATCACGACTGCGGCGAGGATAGCGGGCCAGACAAGTCCTGAGATCTTGATGTACAGGAGGCACATTAGCACGAACATCACGGCGATCAAGCTGAAGACTATCTTCGAACTCATGTACCGTTCGGTGCGGGCCATTTTCGCTTGGTCAGCGGACGTCTGGCGCAGGTCCGCGAATGCCTTGCCAATTCCAGCCGTCAGGCTGGCGCGCATTTTGAATAATGTGTACGCCGCTCCCACCAGCATTCCGCCCACCGCAATCGGACGCACAATGTATCTCCATACCGCGTCCGCCATGTTTGCCCAGCTATCAGGAGTATCGGCGGGAATATATGCCTTCAATTGCGGTCCCAGAAAAAAGATCATCAAAGGGACCATCAACCCCCAAGCCAACACGCTGCCCGCAAACTGTATCGAAGCCAGCTTCACGCCGATGATGTAACCCACGCCAAGATAAGCCGGGCTCACGCTCGGGGCGGCAAATACGCTGGTCCCTCCCGTGGGTATGACGTGCGTGCTCCCTGTGGAACCGAGCCGAACCTGACTGTGTCCCAGACTCCCAACGCCGACATGAAGATCGGTGTCGGCAGCGAACAG
>JAUTWY010000389.1 GCA_030838305.1 Acidobacteriaceae bacterium | reverse complement strand
CAAAGCAAAGAGCGTGTCGAATCGCTGATCGGCCTCGGCGAAAAGCAGGGCGCAAAAATTCTCGTCGACGGACGCAACGCGAAGATTCCGAAACACGAATCCGGCAACTTCGTGAATCCAACAATTCTCGACAACGTTCCCGCAAGCAGCGATCTCGCCGACACAGAAATCTTCGGCCCCGTCTTGAGCCTCGTTCACGCCAACGATATGGACGACGCGCTCGCCTTCCTCGAACGCAGCGCCTACGGCAATCAAGCGTCGCTCTTCACCTCGAGCGGAGCGGCAGCGCGCCGCTTCCGCTACGAAGCCCCTGCGGGAAATATCGGCATCAACATCGGAGTCGCCGCTCCGATGGCCTACTTCCCCTTCAGCGGATGGAAGAACAGTTTCTTCGGCGATCTTCACGGCCAGGGCCGCGACTCCATCGAGTTCTATACCGACAAGAAGGTGGTAGTCGAGCGCTGGGCCAAAGAGCACAGCCGCAAATTCTAAATTGGTTCGCACTACCCTGTGAGGAACACAGAGGCACACGATAAGGACTCAACACATGACCACGATCACTGAAACGTCGTCCATGACCGAGAAGAAGATGTCCGGCAAGGAAATCGTCGACCTCTCGCGCAAGCACACGCTCTACGAATGGTCCGCGCAGTCGAAAGTCGATCCCATTCCTGTCGCGCGGGCCAAAGGGATTTACTTCTACACGCCGGAAGGGAAGCGCTTCATCGACTTCAACAGCCAGCTCATGTCCGTCAACATCGGACACGGCGACGAGCGCGTCATCCAGGCGATCACCGAGCAGGCCGCAACGCTCGCCTACGCGAATCCTTTCATGGCCACCGAAGTGCGCGCGCGCCTTGGCGCGAAGCTTGCCGAAATCACTCCCGGCGACATCGACACGTTCTTCTTCACCAACGGCGGCGCCGAGGCCAACGAGAACGCCATCAAGATTGCGCGCTTCTTCACCGGACGCCACAAGATCATGGCGCGCTATCGCTCCTATCACGGCGCGACCGCGGGCGCGATCAGCCTCACCGGCGATCCCCGCAGATGGGCTGCGGAGCCTGGCATTCCGGGCGTCGTGCATGTGCTCGATCCTTATCACGGCATCGAGCGCGGATGGGAATCCGCCGAATCGTCGCTCGCCATGATTGAAGAGACCATGCAACTCGAAGGTCCGCAAACCATCGCCGCATTCATTCTCGAGCCGGTCACTGGAACCAACGGCGTTCTCGTTCCGCCTGATGGATATCTCACCGGCCTGCGCAAGCTCTGCGACAAGTACGGCATATTGATGATTGCCGATGAAGTGATGGCCGGCTTCGGACGCACCGGCGAATGGTTCGCGGTTGATCACTGGAAGGTTGTTCCCGACCTGCTTTGCATGGCGAAGGGATTGACCGCGAGCTATCTTCCTCTCGGCGCGGTCGGAATGCGGCATCACATCGCGCAGCATTTTCAAGACAAAGTTTTCTACGGAGGTCTCACTTACAACAGTCATCCCATGGGATGCGCGGCGGCGCTGGCGACGATTCGCGTGTATGAAGAAGATGGGCTGATCGACAACGCGAGAAAAATGGGCGCGATCATGAAAGAGCTGGGAGCGGAGTTGCAGGCGAAGCATCCGTCGGTGGGCGCGGTGCGCTCGATCGGACTGTTCGGCATCGTCGAACTCATTCGCAACCGCAAGACTCGTCAACCGATGGCTCCCTTCAACGGCACCTCCGACGAGATGGCCGCGCTCGGCCGCTTTTTCCGCGAGCAAGGCCTCTACACCTTCGTCCGCTGGAACACTTTCTTCACCAACCCTCCGCTGTGCATCAACGAGCAGCAGCTGCGCGAGGCGTTTGAGATCATCGATCTGGGCCTGGAGATTACTGATAAAGCAGTTGTTGGTTAGCCAGGCGACAGGGCGGGTAATTTGATCTCCTAAATCCGGAACTCTGCTCAGATCCCTGCAAAGAACGCAGGGATTAAGAACGGGGAACCGCAAAGCTAAAATTGCGGAAAGGATGGGCAGCCGGACTGGCAAATCAAAGCCACGTTACGACTGTGTTCAAGCGAAAGATGGGTGTAACTGCCGGGTTTTACAGGACACAGGTGCGCTATCGTTCCAGGAGCCTCTGACCTTGTAGAGCGCGAGGAGCTGGGGGCTGGCCCAGCCTTTCTGGTGATTTTAAGCAATTGAGGGCGCCTGCCCTTGTCGCATCTTCTGCGACAGGGCGGGGAATTTGATCTCCTAACTCCTGTCTTTCGGGGCCCCGGCATTTCCCACATTCATCCACAGCCCCTCTGACATCCGACCTTCCGCCCCACCCACAATTCATCGCATCATTTCCACGCAGAGGCAGTAGAGCCAATTGAAGCGCCCGAGCAGAAATCTGGTCGTAACTCCTGTGTCTTGCGTATGGGGGGGCCCCGTTACCAAAAAGTAGACTGGTCCCGGCGGCCGCTGCCGCCGTTTTATTTTTTCTAGAGTTTAATCGCAGCGCTGAAGCGCTGCGCCACCCAGAAGCGAACAA
>JAUTWY010000332.1 GCA_030838305.1 Acidobacteriaceae bacterium | reverse complement strand
TTTTCTTGACTTCGACCACTACCGCTGCCGTGTCGACTTTCGTCTCTGTTTGTCCGCTCGCTGCGGCAACGTAATTGAGTCCCGTCCAGAAACCATAAACCCAGATCGTTCCCTCCAATCGAAGTGCGTGAGTAGACTGCCAATGAGCGCAGCTCATTCCTCCTATTCCCATCATGTTGATGGCAATCTTGACCTCCTGCGCTGAGGACCGGCAGACCGGAGCGGCGCAGACTAGCGCCGCAAATAAAACTGGTTTGACCATTGGCCACGATTGATGCTTAGCGAATGCAGTTTGCTGGTTCGACTCGGATACCGTGAGAGCTGCAGCTTCGGCATCCGTGGTCGGTATGGTGGATCGTTTTCCCATGATGCTCTCTTCGAAGCTGCCTCAGTGGGCGCCGCCTACGGCCTTTGGGACGGGCTCATGCGGGCTTTTTGTCTGGACGTTTGACTAGCTCGAATGTCGGAACGTGCGTGCTTTCCAACCAAGACTCTAACGTAGCCCCGCAGACCTTACAGGATGCGTGACCGGTGTGCGGTACCAAGAACTTTGTTTCAGTGCGTTTGTACTCCGCACCGCAATCGCATTGGACGATCGTCACCATTCACGGAATATGCGCCTTCGGCGAGCCGGCTCAAGCCGAATCGTTCGCCGCAATCAAAAGTGACTCACTACCCGGACTAGGGTGCTCAACATCGCTCGAACGGCAAACCGCTGGCCTCCCTGTGGGATGCATATTGGCTCCTGACCAGCTTATGCGGAGGGCAACGACGTGGATGTGAACCGGTTCAAAAGAGCAGCACCAGCGGAGACCTGGCGATGTCTGCTTATTGGAGCAAAGCCGACCTCAAGTCGAAACGCGTGCATTTCCGTGTCGGACCCATCTCGGACATCGAACCTCATTGGCTCGTTATGTCGTTTGCCCGTGTTTTTGGGGTGACGCACCGGCGCAGGATATCGAGGCGAATCGACTCTTTGCAGACTGTCGGTGGGCGCGTGTAGGACCGAAAAGACAAAGACGTTTGGTCTGTCGTCTGTCATATCGATTACTCTGCGGCACTCTCACTAGCTATGCTTACTTTGGCTTGTTGTATGAAGTTCAACAATCGGCGACGCGCAGTGCTTTAAAAGAAAGAAGACGAGTATGACACAGGTAGAGATCGAAGCCGAGCTCAACAGTCTACGCGCACAACTCTCGCAGTTGCATGAGCAACAAGACATGCGAACCAAGGCGTGGCTATCAATCGGAGTCCTATGCTGGTGCTTTGCGCTGTTGCTCTTCGTTACATCTGCGATTGTTTTTTCGCTTGGGGTATGGTTCCGCGACTCCAGTGTAACTCCACTGGGCGCCATAATTTTCCTTCAGATATTCCCTGTGATGTTGCTCAGCAGCGCTCTTTGGAGCGGACGAGCGAAATCGGGATGACAGCAGACTCGCAAATGCAGACAGGGAGCCTCGTAAGGCTACTGCAGCCGATCCAAACGAAGTCGCTGGCGCTCGTCAGTGAGACGCCACGCTGCCAGATAGGACGCGGCCAATGCTGACAGTCCGCTGCCGCCGGATAACAGGAACATCAGAAGGATCTGGTATTTGACAGCCTCCAGCGGATCGAGCCCCGCAAGAATTTGACCCGTCATGATGCCGGGCAGTGTCACGATTCCCGCCGCTGACATTTGATTGATAATGGGCAACAGGCCGCGCCGGATTGCCTCGCGCACAAGCGGTGCGATCGCTTCACGATAGCTTTCGCCGAGCGAAAGTCGTGCCTCTATTCCCGGACGCTCGCGGCGGACAGACCCCAAAAAGCTATCAAGGGACAGACTTGCGGAGTTCAACACATTGCCGAGAATGATGCCCGCCAGCGGGATTGCATAATGGGGATCAAACCAGGGCTGTGGCCGGATGGCGGTGGTCAAAGCAAGGATGGCCGTAACGAAGGTAGCGAAGCCGACGCTTATGGCTCCAATGACAAGATTTGAACTTCCCTTGAAGCGGCGCTCCGGCCGCGCCGCCACTTCGCGCGCCGCAACGAGCACCATGACAAGAATAAGAAGCAGCGTCGCGGCGGGGTTGTTCAGCGAAAAGATAAACCTGAGCACATAGCCGATGGCGACCAGTTGCACGACCATTCTTGTTGCGGCTAGGGCGAGTTGCCGATGCAGACGGAGCTTGAGCCAAATCGAAAGCGCTGCATCAAGGACTATCAAAGTGGCGGCTATAGAGATGTCGATGGGTGTCAACAGGATCGGGGTCATGCCGTCTCCATGTGTCCCGCCATCATCCGATAGCGCTGAACGCCCAAGCGCTCTGCCTGCCTTGCATCGTGGGTCACTAGCAGGATGGATGTCCCGGCTGCCATGCGCTCTTGAAGCAATGCCTCGACCTGAGTGACCGATTCCTCATCCAAAGGGCCGGTCGGTTCGTCCAAGAGTAAAACAGGTGGATTGGGCAGCAGCGCCCTCACAAGCGACAATCTCTGCTTCTCGCCTGTGGACAACTGCGCAACCGGCGCATCCAGAAGATCAGCGCGAACGCCGAGGCGAGCTGACAGGGTTGCAATCTCACTTCGCGTGTTTGCTGAGAAATGCTCGATCACCATGTCGGCCCACCACCCGGATTCTGCGGATACGTAGGTTGCTTGCTTTCGCCATTCCGGGGCGGGCATGGAGGCGCGCTCCCGTCCGTTCAGCCAGATCTCGCCTTCGTTGGGGTCGAGGTCGGCGATCATACGAAGAAAAAGACTTTTTCCGGATCCCGACGGGCCGGTGATTGCAGCACACGCGCCCCTACCGAGGTATAGCTCGAACGGGCCGGCGAACTCGCTCCGTAACTGTTTCACAAGCAGCGCCGTTTGCATCGAATATCCTTGTCTTCAACAGCGCTGCCTTTGTACCCAACGCCTGTACCCCGATCGAGACCATCCTAATTCTAAACGTCGCGTTTTTACGTTGGACCTCCGACCCTGGCACTTCTCGATCGGGCGAGGCAGCATCACCACGCTATTGAGTGATAGACCGGACATATCGCGTACATCAAGAACCGACGCGAATGCCCCAAGCCGGCATGTTGCTCGATCGCATGGCGCAGTGTCATTCTCGTCACCGGTTGGAGCGCCCTGAGTCGCAATCCATACTGCTCATGACGTTGCATCTGGTGAAACATTATAGATGCTGGTAAAATCATGAAAGAGATAGACCGATGACAAGCGCCCGGATTTTATTGATGCGCCACGCTGAGAAGACCGGGGATCCAATGGATCCGCGCCTCTCGCAGGATGGCTATGCGAGGGCGGCCAAGCTTGCCGACTACATTCCCGCTACGTTCGGCATTCCCCGATTTCTCATTGCAACGTCGATTTCCACGCACAGCGTCCGACCCATCGAGACGGTCGAACCGCTTTCGGCTAAAATCGGGGTTCCGGTCGACGCAACATATGCTGATCAAGACT
>JAUTWY010000028.1 GCA_030838305.1 Acidobacteriaceae bacterium | reverse complement strand
GCCTGCAGCGCATCAAGCTTCTCACCGGCAAGCCCCATTACTCCTACCTCGGGAGGAGCCACTACGACTCTCACCGTCACCACTACGGCTAATCACGCGGAGAACTTGATGCCGCGAAGCGTTTTCTATGCCATGTGGCTGCCGATCGCTGGCATGTCGCTAGCAGGCATGGGCTTCCGTTCTACTCGCTCACGCCGCAAGAAACTCCTGGGGCTACTTGTGCTCGGGATGACCATGACATTGCTACTGCTGCTTCCCGCATGCGGAGGCGGTAGTGGCGGTGGAGGCGGTGGAGGCGGGGGAGGTGGTGGCACGCCCCCCGGCTCCTATACGGTGACCGTGACGGGAACGGGCACCGATGCATCAGCGATCACGCAAAATGCCCAATTTACCGTTAAGGTTAACTAACTCCGAACTGAAAAAAGCAGGCCGCCCTACAGCAGAGACGGCCTGCTTTTTTTCAACCCCACGGCCCGCTGATTGGCACGATCGACGACTCTAGTCTAAGATTCTTTCTGGCGCATTCTGCGAGTCCCTCGCATTAATTTACTTTTGCTGGCTGATCAGTATTCCACACTCATTCGGGCCGGCTCGGGCAGCTTTTGCGCCGCTGGAGGAATCGAAGTAGTGAGTTCCCAACCTCTCATGTTCAAAGGCATTCGATTTAATGGCATGGTATCCAAGGGCAACCTGTCCAATCGCCTCATGTTCGATCCCAAGCTGGTCGTACGCGGCATAACATGTGTGTTGTTCTTGTCGCTACTCTGGGTGGCGTCGGCCCCCCTTGCGTACGGACAGACCTTTGGCCTCAGCATACCGCTCGGTTTGAACCGGCCCGCAGTGGATCCTGGCGGCTCCGCGATTGCCACCATCGATCTCACTTCCAGCGCAGGCTTCAACAGCCCAGTCTCGCTGAGCTGTGACATAACCTCTGGTCCCGTCACGACCAGTGCTCCGGTTTGCACCGTAAGGCCGGAGACCCAGGTTCCACCCGCGAACGGGCCCTCGCTCACCATCACTACAAGCAACACCACCTCTGAGGGACTCTATAACTTCACCGTAACGGGCACGAGCGGCTCCATCACGCAAACCGTCGCGCTGAATCTGACTGTACAGCCTCTGTCGGAGGACTACACGCTTTCCGTTTCTCCCACGATTGCGGTTCCAAACCCGGTCACCGCCGGGAGCGGCGCGACCACTACCGTTACCGTGTCGCCGATCGGCAGCTATTCCGGACACGTGACACTTGCCTGCTTGTCGATCTCCCCTGCGGATTTGCTGGCTCCCGTGTGCTCCTTCAATCCACCGACCGTGACCGTAACCGGGGGGCTGCCTCCGACTTCCGTTCTCACTCTCACTACTACGGGGCCGGCGCCTACGACCAGGCTGAGGACTCGGCAAGTCGTTTACGCTTTCTGGCTGGCGGCTCCTGGGCTGGGCCTTATAGCACTAAGCACGAATGGCGGCCGCCGCAAAAACATATTGGGGATGCTCTTGCTCATGTTGCTGGCGGGCGGAGTACTGCTAATGCCAGCCTGCGGCTCCTCCGGCACCAGCGTGGGGAATGTCACTCCTAATAAGACCTACGTGTTCACTCTAACCGGTGCGGACGAAAACGGAGCGGGGCCGAGTAACACGTCTACCAACCAGGCCACCGTCAGCATCACCGTGAACTGAAACAAGGCCACGACTCCAATGTGGCAACTCCTACGGTCTTGCGGTCATCTCGGACTCCGGCTCGTGTATGCGGAAGTTGCCTTTTGTTGTATTGTGTTCGGCTCATTCGATTTAGCCGGGCCACTCCAGGCCTCACCCGCCGAACCAAATCCGCGCAACGACCAGGGCACAGACAGAAATAAAAATAGAGCTGCGGCCCAACCGCTCCTTGTGCGTTGGAACGAGCAGCAGCCGGGATGCACATTTTCACGGGGTGATGACGGGAAGTATCACTACGGGCTCTGGTCGGGAGATGTCGGCATCGTCCTAGCGGTGGACGCTCGCGAGGTGCAGATCATCCGCCATCGCGTCGAGCCCATCTTTGGGGTGCTGCTCACCATTCGCTACCGGGGCGCCGCGAGCCTTGATCCTGCGACAACCGGAATCACTCTGCAATTCATAAAGCACTTCAAGGTCGAGCAGCCTGCGCTTGATCCCGAGTCGTATATCCAGAAGATTCAGACCGATGCGGATGCATTCGACAGTGAGACCAGGCGCGCCATCGCCAAGCATCCGGCAGAAAAACAAGTTCGCGAAACCCGGCTGCAGGATTATCAGAAATCAGTCAACGACCTGATCGAGTTCCTCAGCAAGAATAGCCTGCGCGAGGCGCATCTGGACCGCGCAAATCCAGAAGTGCGGGGCTGGGTATTCTTCGACACAAACTCGAAATGGCTCGGAGGATGGAAGGCACAGGAGGAGTTCGTCCTTCGCTTTCCGCTCGACGGCAAGGTATTCGAATTTCCCTTCAGGTTGCCGCCCGAGACAGGAGAATTCCTTCTCCAAAAACGGCAGTGAGACCGGAACATCAGTCCTGACCGGAAGCCGGGTTTAAGAAGCGAGCTTGTTCTGGCGCTCGAGTTCGGCGGCCTGGCGCATCACAACATCGCGCAGTGAAACCAGTCCCTTGAGTTCTTTGCCCTCCACAATGGGCAGATGCCGGAAGCCGAATTCGTGCATGATGAAGAAACACTCTTCAACGGTCTCGTCCAAATTGACGGCGCGTGGGTTGGGAGTCATGACTTCAGACACGGCGGTGTATGCGGGTTGACGGCCGGCAGCTACGACGCGGTTCATAATATCGCGCTCAGAAAAGATTCCGGCCAATTCTCCGTTGCGGAGAACTGGCAAGGCACCGATGTTATGTTCCATCATGAAACGCGCCGCTTCCAGCACCGTCCGTCCAGCTTCGATGGAATAAACTTTGCGGTCTTTCACAAGGTCGCGCAGAGTGGACATGGGAAACTCCTTTGGGAACTTGGCGAGGGCCCAATTCGCTGGGCGGCACCACTGTACCACAGGAACATCGAGATCATCAGCATTAGATCTCACTGGCTGGAACAGGCCTATTTACTGACAGCCGTCTCAGCTGTCCAAGTCTGGGCGCCATGAGCACACACTTTGGGGTGCGCAGGAGGAAAGAAAAATGGCGACCTTGAAGAAGGCCGCCAGAGAACACCACCCAGAACGCGCTAGAACCGGAATTGGGGTCCGAGCGTAACTCTCAGATTGTTATGGGCGCCGTTCCAGAAGTAGATGTCATCGCCAATTTCGGCGCGAAGGCCAATCGGGCCACCGAAAAGCTCAATGCCTCCGCCCGGATACACGGCAAACCGTGTGGTACCGGCGTCGAGACCCACCACGCTCTTGAAACCGGTGGTCGCGTTATCGTTGGTAACGCTGAAATTATCGAAGCCAACTTTTCCCGTGACAAAAATACGGACCGCCCCTCCTCCGGTCTGGAATTTCGGGCCAAAAAAGCCGTGTAGAGTTCGCACGTGCGAGGTTACAAGCTCATCGGAAATGCCGTCGGTGAACGTCTGTGTGAAGTTCCGCTTGAAATCGTAGGCCATCTCCGCTTCCAGTTGAACGCTGGGATGCAGGTTAAAAGCGGCCCGGGCCCCAAGGCCAATGAAATTCTGCCGGGGAGATGTATCACCGAGCCGGAAATAATCAGCAAAAACACCGACTTCCGCATGATTCAAGTCCTGCGCCCAGATTGCCGGCGCAGAGCACATCAGCAGTAGTATTCCGAATCCAAAAAAACGTCTCATCGGTTGAACTCCTGGTAAATGGTTTTTGTCCGCGCACACTCGTCCCTGCTCAACGATCAGCAGAGACGACGCGGCGGAGGACGCGGTGCGGGAACTTTGCAGAATCAGATGACCCGAAACCCGCGCGGGTTGCCGCGATCAGGGAGAAATGACGCACTCTACAGGCTGCGTCATTTCTTGTTGCCAATGTGTCGGCTTACTTACTGCAAATGATTGGGCCGAGCCGGGCTGGCGTCGGCGGTACTGTCAGAACGCGGCGTCATCGACACAACAATGTATTCGCGCTCCTTGCTGTCGAGATCTTCCACACGCAGCAGCATCTTGTCCTTTACCAGGCGGAATTGCGCCTGGTCGCCTACCGGCAAAAGCACGGGATGCTTCGCATCTTTAGGCCGGATTCGGTAAATCACTCTCTCGGCTTGGAGCAGGTATTCCTGGCAGAGCAGCTCCAGTGTCTTCTTGTGACCGGAGTCGGTTCCAATTATTTCGCCGGAGATACTCTTCGCGTCTTTTTCGTCCATACCACATTGCACGGAATCCATCTGCAATACCTTGCCGCTCTGATAAGCCTTCGGTTCTTTGGCATACGCGGTTGCAGCCAACAAAATCGATGCCACCACGAGTGATTTGTAACGCATGGATACCCCCTTAAATTTGGAATCTTGATTCGGCCTGCTGAACGAGTGAAGACCGATCGGCCATGACGGCCTCAACAGGAATTGTTTCGAATTCGGTAGGGACGGGTTAGATCACAATGGTCGCCGAACGAAAGTAACCTGAGCATACGCTGAAACCCCGTCCCATAGGACTCGGCCTTGCCAGGGGCTCATCAACCTGCAGGATGAGCGTTCCGGGGCGCCAGGAACAGCAGCGGGGAGTGTTCGTCCAAGGCACTGGCTATGTTCAGAAGCGAGCAATTGTGATCATCGCGGCTGCACGAAAGGGAGCATGATTGAACCAGACCCAATCTTCGGGGTGCAGATCGGACGCCAGATCTCGTGATTATGTTGACGATGTCCAATTTTGAAGACGAACCTGACGAACCACCGGTGGCTTATCCCGGTGCACCAGCAGACTCGGATCGCGCCAAGCGGCCTCCATTGCCGGAGGTTCCGTACAAACCATACGAGAAGGCGGCGCCGCCTGAAGCTGCGTACGAGCCATACGCGAAGAAACCTGGAGCGGCCGAGGTTCCATACAAACCCTATGCGAAGAAGCCAGGGGCAGAGGTCCCTTACGAGCCGTACAAGGGAATGTAAGCGGGCGGCAACCAGAGGCAGATCCAGTGCGCAGCAGAAGATGGGGACTCGAGAGAGGTCGAGTGGATGAACGCAATTGGGATTAGCGGCGGATTGCTGGCGGTAATCTTCGCGATCGCTCTCGTCTTATTCTTTCGGATGCGCCGGTTGAGGCCACAGATGGCGGGCTATGCAACCCAAAGAATGTGTCCAGCATGCGGATTAATCACGCCACGGTCAAAAGCAGCGTGCCTGGAGTGCGGGAAGAGTTTCGTCAGCGATCCGCCGGTGCGACAAATTCACAAATGAACTGGCAATAAAGTCCCAACAGGCACGGCACATTTACTCCGCGACGCGTTCCCGCAGCAATGTTTCACTCTCGCTTACACGAGGACGCCAATCCTCCGTCTCCACACTCAAGTTTGGGTGGTCTTAATCAGAGCCAGCGACCGATAGCGTATCGTCAAATTTCTGGTCAAGGGGCGGGCGGGCCGACGATTCTGCTACGCCGCGATCTTGCTGGGCAACCCGAATGGTGTGAGGCACGGGAACTGTGGCCCGCATGGTGGTTCCATGCCCCTCAGATTCGATCTCAAGCTTGCCGTTCAGTTCGTGCAGTCTTTCGCGCATTCCAGCCAGACCGACACCGGTTTCCGCGCTGGTTTCACGAAGCCGGACCAAGCGGTCGGCTGCGATGCCGCAACCGAAATCCCGGATTTCGAGGGTCGCAGTACAGGTCTGCGGACGAAACGAGATGGTAGCCTCAGAGGCTCCGGAGTGGCGATGCACGTTGGTCAAGCTCTCCTGGAGCACACGGAAGAGGGCGATTTCGATCCTCATGGGCAGGCGCTCAACAGGAGTCGCGAGATCCGCGCGCACGTTGATGCCGCTGCGCTTGGCGAAGCCTTCGACATACCACTCCGCGGCGCAGTTGAAGCCAACCTCATCCAACAGTGGCGGATGGAGAAGGTAGGACATGGTCCGAATCTCCTCAATCGCCTGGTCCGCGAATAGGGCAACGTCGGCCACAATAGCCATGGTTTCCCTATCGTGCTTGCAGTTTTCCTGGAGGTACGAAACACTAATTTTTAACGCGGCCAGAGTTTGACCGGTGCTGTCGTGGAGGTCGCGAGCCAACTTGCGTCGCTCTTCGTCCTGCACTTTTAAAAGGCGCTGCGAGAGGATTTGAAGTTCGGCCGTGCGCTCCAAGATCACCGATTCGAGTTGGGCATGTGACAGAGCCATTTGCTTGGACTGTTTTGAAATGTTCCACATGAGCCTCAGACCTCCGGGAGCAGGCGAAGGAGCCTGCATGGTTAACGGTTGCTAATGTTCTCATCCAAAGACTGTGGTGTCTGATCAATCTTGCACACTCTTGGGAAAGGTTGGTTCTGTCACGATCTGTCAAGACGATGCTCTGCGAAACGGGACGACGGGTGGGCGTCGCGAGACCTTCGGCTGGCTAATGCGAGCGACTGATGGAGCTTGAGAAGAAAAGCAGCGATAAACTATAAGCGTTTTCTATTCCCACTCAATCGTCCCAGGAGGCTTCGACGTGATGTCATAGACGACGCGGTTCACGCCTTTGACTTCATTCACGATGCGGGTGGAGATGGTCTTCAACACTTCGTGCGGCAAGGGAACCCAGTCGGCGGTCATGCCGTCCTCGGAACTGACGGCGCGGATCGCGCAGGTATAAGCATAGGTGCGCATGTCTCCCATAACTCCCACGGACATTACTGGCAACAGCACCGCGAACGACTGCCAGACTTTGGTGTAGAGCCCGGCATTCTTGATTTCAGTGACGACGATGTCGTCGCATTCGCGGAGCAGCGCGAGCCGCTCGGGCGTGACTTCGCCAAGCACGCGCACCGCGAGACCAGGGCCTGGAAAGGGCTGGCGCTGCAGAATTTCTTCCGGCATCCCGAGGTCGCGACCGATCTTGCGGACTTCGTCCTTGAATAGATCCTTTAGCGGCTCGATCAATTTGAGCTTCATTTTTTCCGGCAGGCCGCCAACGTTGTGATGCGACTTGATCACCTGCGAGGGGCCCCTGACCGAGCGCGACTCGATAACGTCGGGGTAAAGCGTTCCCTGCACCAACCACTTCACCTTGCCTTCATCTTTCTCGATGCGGCGAGCTTCCCTCTCAAACACCTTGATGAATTCGTTGCCAATGATTTTGCGTTTCTTTTCCGGATCACTCACGCCTTTCAGTTTGCCAAGGAAGCGGCCGGTCGCATCCACCGCGTCGAGCCGCAGCCCAAGCTTGTCACGCAATGTCTTCTGCACCTTCTCGAACTCGTTCTTACGGAGCACTCCGTTGTTCACGAAGATGCAAATGAGCCGAGACTTGCCTTTCGCATCGCGCAGAGCGCGATCGACCAGCACTGCCGCGACCGACGAATCGACCCCGCCCGAAAGCGCGCAGATGGCGCGTCCGCTGCCGACTTGCTGCTTGACCTGGTCGACAGTGGAGTTGATAAAGTGCTGCGGCGTCCACAAAGGCTTCGCGCCACAGATATGGAAAATGAAGTTGCGCAGGATCTCCGTGCCATTCCGAGTGTGATGCACCTCGGGGTGAAACTGAACGGCATACCAGTTCTTCGCGACATTCTGGATTCCCGCTACCGCATGCGACGTTTTCGCAGTCAGCTCAAAACCCGGCGGCAATTCCAGTGCTTCGTCGCCGTGCGACATCCAGACCGATTGATGCTTCGCCAGTCCTTGAAACAGTTTTGACTCGGCGACGATGTCGATTTCCGCATGACCATACTCTCGCTTTTCCGCAGGACGAACCTTCCCGCCGAGAGTGTGAACCATGAATTGCAGGCCGTAGCAGATGCCGAGTATGGGCAATCCCAGCTCGAAGATGCGCGGATCGGCTGGCGGAGCGTCTTTGTCGTAGACCGACCACGGCGCCCCCGAAAGCACAATACCCACCGGCGCGCAGCTTTTCACCTCATTCATCGACGCAGTGCAGGGCAGCACGACAGAAAAAACACTTTGTTCGCGGATGCGGCGTGCGATCAGCTGTGTATATTGCGCGCCGAAGTCGAGGATGACAATGGATTGGTTGAGCGGAGGCTGGCCGAGTCTGGATTGGGGTTCCACGGATGAGTTTCTCAAATCGAATGGACCATGTAAAGAGCGACCGCATGTGACGCTGAAAACAACCTATGTCTCCGCGGCGAGGTTCGGCATATCGCTCAGAATCGTCTCGGTCCGATCGATTGCAGTTTCGGTCCGGTCGCCGGGGTCGATCTGCGGAAAAAGTTGTGGCGTCGATGGCACCTGAACCTCTGGCATTTCAACAATACAAATGTATGCAGCGAGGCGGGCTATGTAGAGCCAGTCGACAACCGCGAAATAGGTGAGCGCCAAGAGAATAATCAGAGCGAGGATGAGGCGCCCCGGAATAAGCCCGACGAAGGCCAGGGGCAGCGAAACCGCAGTGCCAGCAACACTGAGGGCGACAAGGTGCGCCAGTCCAGTCCACGTACCCACCGCCAAGACCGGCCCCGTGCGTTCGCGCAAGAACAAGGCGGCGGCGGAGACGGCGCCGAACACGTCTTCGCCGTCGCGAATCGCGAAGACGGAGGCCAGTGACAGCAACCAGTTCAAGGCTGGCCACACAACGCAGATCGATGCCGCAAAGGGTAGAAAAAGAACGAAGGCTAAGCCGGGCTGAGGATTTTTGTTGGTGGAGACGAAGCCGGCCAGAATCGCCCCTCCCGCGAAGCCGAGAATTGCGGCCAGCGCCACCGCAACACGCAAGACGTTCAGGGCTACCAGCGTATAAAAGTGGGCAGCTTGATTTTTCGGCTCGGAAGAATCGTCGACTGAAACATCCCTACGAAAGTAGTCCAGTAGGGCGCGGACTGTGACGCCTCGGCCGATGGATGCGGAGATGACCCACAGCAGGGCGACCGCAACCATGGCCAGCAATGCCGTGAACACAGCACGATCAAGGCTGCCCCGAAGGATGTGGGAGATGGCCTTTCCAATGAGCAAGGGCTGCCGAGTTCCCAGCAGGGTCTTGTCGCCGCGGGTGACCGGAAGGGTGTTCAGGTATTCAATGAATGAAAAAAGAAATAATGTCCAAGCGATTGCTCCGACCGCCCAGCGCCAGGTCATTTCTGCGAACGTCAGCGACGGACATCGAACCGCTGCGCGGAAGCCTTCGAGTGTAGGAGAAGGAAGAGACATTTCAATTTCGCTCATGATTAGGATAACGCACTCGGAAAACTTAACCGGTTGGAAGCCCCTCGAGATTCGACTGACAACTGATGAAGAAACTTTACATAGATTGCGCTCTGATTCTGTAACCCGCAGCTATGGGCGAGCATCTGTCTCAGTAAGGAGAAATTAAAATGAAATTCGTACAATACTCTGCCTCTTTTGCCATCGTAATGCTCGCGCTCTCAGTCGCCGCATTGGCTAAGGACAATCATTCCGGAAACTTCACGCTATCTGAGACGGTGCGAGTTGGTTCTACGCAGCTCGAACCCGGTAGCTACAAGGCTGAATGGACCGGCTCAGCGGATGGCGTCAAGATTGAGATCCTGCAAAATGGGAAAACGATCGCTACCACGGAAGGCACGCTCAAAGATTTAGGGAAGCCTTCGCCTTATGACGCAGTGACCACCAAGACGCTTCAGGACAACAGCAAGGCGCTGGACGAGATCGACTTCAATAAGCGCTCAGAGGCTTTGGTGCTGGCGGGCGAGTAAGAAACGTCTTTAGGTTCGACGCATAGCTGCGGGCTCGTTCTAACGGGCCCGCTTTTTCGTACCTCCGAAGTTTTACTTCACTACGATGTTTACAAGCTTTCCGGGGACAATGATTTTTTTTATAATCTGCTTGCCGGCAATCGCGGTCTGTACTTTTTCGTCAGCGAGTGCGTGTTCC
>JAUTWY010000276.1 GCA_030838305.1 Acidobacteriaceae bacterium | reverse complement strand
TGGCGCCTCCGTAGAGAGTAATTTTTAGGTGTGACTGTAGATTCGATCCGGGGGGCGGGAGGATTGTACACCGGAAAGAGCCGCGGCCCGATAGCGCTCGGGCCGCGGGGACAGCCGAGGTGGCTGTCCCTAAGCGAGTTATGAGGTGGGGCCGACTTCCTTGGTCGGATCGCAGGTGCCGGTGGTGGGTTGGGTCTTCAGGAAGGTCGTCCAATCGCTGGTGCCGGCGCCGACGGGCGGGGTCAGCAGAGGCGGAGCACCAGTCAAGTCAACGAAGAACTCACTCATGTCACCCTGAGCCTGCCAGTGGGCGTCGCGACTGGTCAGCGGTGCAACGTTAAACGTGTTCTCGATGTAGGCCAGGATCGCGGTGAAGTCGCGCGGGGTGTGGGAGACGAAGTTGGGTTTGGCGTAGGGCGAGATCACGATCATGGGAACGCGGAAGCCGGTCAGATCGAAATTTCCACCTAATTGTCCCAGCGCGCAGTAATTCGCGGAGCCGTTGTTGGCGTCGGGACACTGGCCGGGAAGGTCGCCGTCGGGAGCCGGAACCTGGAAGGGTGCGACGTGGTCGTAGAGGCCGCCGCCTTCGTCATAGGTCAGAATGAAAACTGAATCGTGCCAGGCAGTGCTGTTCATGAGCGCTGCGATAATCGACTGCACGTAGGCGGCTCCGCTCTGGATGTTGTTGTCGGGATGCTCGTCGAGTCCACTGCCGCCCGAGGCGCTGTCAATGAAGATGACTTGGGGAAGAGCACTATCGGCGTCGCATGTGTTACCGCTGCATGAATTTGCCAGGCGAGACATGAGATCGCTTACCGGGAAAGTCTTCGGGCCGATCGCGGGAAGCTGGAAGTCGGCAAAGTTCGCCAGAAAGATCCCATCTTTGTAGTAGTAGAGCCAGCTTACGTTGGCCGTATTCATGGCGCGGAAGATGGTGGGCGCGGAGTACGCAGGATGGCCGGTGTCGTCGGGATACTCGTGGCCGAACGACGTAGCTGCCATCAGATACATGCGGTTGGGCACGGTGTTGGCGAGGATGGGCGAATGCCAGGCGTCGCTGGTGGCGAAGAATGTGGCGAGGTCGTAATAGTAGGGCAGGTCTGTGCCGTCATAGTAGCCCATGGCGCGGGTACCGTTGGGGTCTTTCTGCTCCGCCACGTTGTTGGTGGTGTCGAGAAAATTGTTCATGCTGAAATCTGTAGTGGTGAAGCTTGTCGAGGTGGCCCATGCAGCGTCGCCGCCACTGAGGGCGACGTCGTGATGGCTTTCATCCCACGCAGGTGTGAGATTTTCCGTGCAGACTGTGGCCTCATGGAAGGGCTGGACTTTCGCGTTGGTGTGGGAGTTGGTCAGGGTCACGGTGGGATTGAAGCTGTCGATGGCTTGAGTGTCGGCGATGCCCACGCCTGCCAGGCGCGGTGTGCGATAGTCCGCGAGTTTTCCGAAGTACATGTCGAAGGAGCGATTTTCCTGCAGCATGAAGAAGATGTGGCGGATGACGCCGGGGGGTGCGGGGCTGACGGTCAGGCTCGCAGTCGCGGTGATCGGGGTTCCATCCGATGCCGTCGCCGTAGCGGTATAGGTGGTGGTGACATTTGGTTTTACGGTGGCGCTGCCGGCGGGAATGGCGCAGGGCGTGGCTGAGGGAGAGCACACGCCATTGTCGATGGAGAGCGCGGTTGCGGTACCGGCGGTAATTTGCCAGGACAAGGTAGCGGTCGAGCCTGCGGTGACGGTCGCCGGCGAAACGCTGAGACTGAGGGTGAAGGGAACGGTCACGATGACGGTCGCAGTCGCGGTGGTGCCGTCCGACGAGGTGGCAGTGAGGGTGTAGATGGTGGTAGCGATAATGGGCGCGATGGATGATCCGGAAGTGGGTAGTGGGCCTGAGTCGTCGGATTGAGGCACGGCCGGAGAAATGGCGACCGAGGCGGCGTTGACGGTGGCCCAGGTGATGGTGGATGTCTGGCCGCTATTCACATCCGTGGGACTGGCGGTGAATTGCGTGATCTGAGGTACGATCGGGGCCGCCGTTACCGTCACAGTGAGGGTCTGGGTTGCACTAGCACCGCTCGATGAAGTGGCGGTAAGCGTGAAGGTGGTGGTGGTTGTCATGGGGACCACCGCCGATCCCGTGACCGGCAACGGCCCGGTGCCGGTCTGAGGTACCGTTGGAGTAATCGTTATCGAGGCGGCCTTGGTTGTCACCCAATTGATGGTAGTAGTTTGACCGCTGTTTACTGTGGCGGGAGTCGCGCTGAAATTCGTGATCTGGGGTACGACCGGGGGCGGCGGCGTTGTCTTGGTGCCACTGGTGCCGCATCCCGGAAGCTGCCAAAAAGTAAGCAGCGCAATGCCGAAGCCAATTCTGCGAAGGTAAGCTTGATTCATGTGGCGTCTGTGAAAGTCCTGGCGCAGATCCCTGTCTCTTGCGCGAAATCAGATGCCGCGGCTGCGGGGGCAGTTGCCGGGCATCTCAGGTAACACCGAAGGGACGGGACAGGCTTTGTCCGGCGGAGAAGAGGTTTGCGCCAGAGGCTAGTGACTTTGGGTTTCGAGGGGCGGCGTTGCGGAGGTTGGCGTCAGACTGGCCTTCACGGTTGCGCCCGGTAGTTCGTCCCCACGAAAGTATTTGTCTTTATCATCATCATCATCATCCTTGGCGTCTTTGTTGTTTTTGTTCTTGGCGTTGGCGGCGCGCATTTCAGGCATGGCGGCGTAGGGCTTCGAGTAGTCATTGGCGGCGTTCCAGAATAAGAATCCGATGCCGCCTTTTTCCCTGGCAGTGGCGACCTGCACTTTAATGTATTCGGGGGAATAGGTCTTGGTGCGCCAGCGGAAGGCTTGCAGCCAGGGGCGGATGACCACGCCACTGCCTTTTGTGATGAGCTCGAAACGAGCCATGGATTCGCCGATGAAGTGTTCGGGAGCATCGCCGGGGTGCGCGATATTATCCATGCCGAAGAAGTGCGAGGGATAGATCATGGGCGAGAGCACGTCGCAATATTTCGCCATGCCGACAATGTCCTGTCCGGTATGGGAGAGGTCGACAGGGCGTTGCCAGGCCATCACGCCGAAGACGTCGAGCGAGAGCAGGGAGCCTGTGGGATGGAGTTCGGCGTAGGCCTTTTTCAGGAAGCCGGTGATGACGTCGGAGCGCTGGGGGCCGCGAGGGGTTGACTTACATGTAGGCGTCGCGGCTTGCTTGGTTTCGGAATTCGTGGCGGTTCCGCCTCGCTTCGCTTTGGCGGGACGGCCGATGCGGCCGTCTCCACATGGTTCTGTGGCCGATGGTGCGGAGACGGCGGACGCCGATTCCAGTTCTGCGTGATCGTTTTGTTGGTAGACGAAGGCGGCATCTTTCTGGTCGCCTTCGGCGGGGAAGCGGACGTAGTCGAATTGAATTTCATCGGCGCCGGATTGGGCTACGAATTTGGCGAGGGCAATGTTGAACTCCTGGACTTTGGGTTGCGATGGGTCGGTCCAGACCAGCTTGCCGTTTTCGCGCCAGGCCTGCTTGTTCTTACGCGACTGGACGGCGAGTTCGGGATGCTCAACCACCATGCGCTCGTCGCGGAAGATGGCGATCCGAGCGATGGCATGCATGTTCTGCGCGTGCACGAAGTGGATGAACTTTGGCAGGTCGTGAATATAGACCTGATGCTTGCCGAGCAGCGGATGCTCAAACGGTATCGTCACGCTGCCATCGGAGTCTTTAATGTCGAAGACGATGGCGTTGCCGCCGACTTCACGCCAGTGGCGGATGATGCGGAGTCCGTGGTCGCTGGCGGCCATGATGCCGGTCAGGTAAATGGCGCGGACTTCGAAGTCTTTGGCGACCGCGAAAGTTTTCTCGACGATAGGCGCGGGCAGGATCCCAGGGATGGTGATCTGCTCGCCGGATTTCAGTATGTTGCCCGAACGGTCGCCGTTCGCGTGCCGGATGGCTTCGGAGAGCTCCGACGACGTGAGGTATGCAGTTTTGTGCAAGTACTGGCGGGCGACGGCGGGAATGCTTTCCCCGCGCTTCGCGGTATAAATCTCAGTCCCCGGTGCGGCTGCAAGTTGCAGTTGTGGAATGTCGGGCTTCGCGCTCGAGGGAACCGTTGCACTGGCCGGCTTCAATTCCGCACCCTGCGCTCGCGCCGCCAGAGCCGGAGAAAGCCATCGGTTCAGGCGCATCGCGGCGACGCCGAACAGAAGACATGAGAGAGCAACGATAATCAGAACAGACGAGCGGCGCAAGAGTCCCTCCGATTGGATACCTGAGCGCGATGCTAGCTTGCGGTCATCCCGTTCGCTAGTTACTCCCGGTCATCTCCCCCCTGTGACGGCGGATTGAGTAATCCTAACTCAAAACGCGGCCTCGGGACCCCGCGGGAGACCCTTCGGGATTCACCTGTACCGCGCCACCCGGAGTCGGTATTGCCGTTTCCACCTTGCGCAAAGTATTTCTCTTACTGGCTCTTACCTTTTCACCATGGATTGTTCTAAGATTGCCGCCAGTCATCTAAATCCAGCCAGATACGGGGGTTTAAGCTTTTCTATCTCGCAAGCGCCCGGTGGCCAGACGTTTGCTGATTCGAAGGTGGCCCGCAGCGCCATCGGGCAGGAAAGCGGCTGGTTCTGACTGACAAATTTTGTCAGGTTCTGACCGGTGCCAGCCGCCAGAGATAAGAACCGGAAGACTTCTGGTCAAGCAAGACCCAGGGCCGAGGATACGGACAGGGACAGGAAAGACAGATTATTATGAGATCGAATCTCGCTACCGTGCTGGATCCGAACCGTCGCAGCAACGATGCTGGAGAGTTTGAAGCAGCCCTGCGCCGCCGCATTGTGGGTCAGGACCAGGCCGTGGAGAAGGTTGCGGAGATTTACCAGATGTTTCTGGCCGGGCTGAATGCGCCGGGGCGTCCGGTGGGGAACCTGCTCTTTCTGGGGCCGACCGGGTCGGGCAAGACGCGGGTGGTGGAGGCCATGGCGGAGGCGCTGTTTGGGGATGCGCGCGCCTGCATCAAGATTGACTGCGCCGAGTTTCAGCATTCCCACGAGATTGCCAAGCTGATTGGGTCGCCTCCGGGATACCTCGGACATCGCGAGACTCATCCTCTCCTGACGCAGGAAGCGTTGAACCAGTGGTTCACGGAGAAGCTGAAGCTCTCGATCCTGCTGTTTGATGAAATCGAGAAGGCGAGCGACTCGCTCTGGCAACTGCTGCTGGGCATTCTGGACAAGGCCACGCTCACGCTCGGCGACAATCGCCGGGTCGACCTTTCGCAGTGCATCATCATCCTGACCTCGAATCTGGGTGCCAGCGAGATGACCGATCTGGTGGATGGCGGCCTGGGTTTCGCGCCCAGGGTGGTGGAAGTCGACAACAATTTTGACGACAAGATTCAGCGTACTGCTGTTGAGGCCGCCCGGCGCAAGTTCACTCCGGAGTTCATGAACCGAATCGACAAGACGGTGGTCTTCAAGACGCTGCGCGATGAGCATCTCTCCCAAATCCTCGAGATCGAGCTGGGCTTAGTGCAGCAGCGCGTGCTGATGGCCGCCGGGGCGAATCAGTTTGTGTTCAATTGCACGCCGGGCGCGAAGCAGTTCCTGCTGAAGGAAGGCACTGATCCGCGTTATGGGGCGCGTCATCTGAAGCGCGCGATTGAACGGCATCTGGTTTTCCCGCTAGCCAATCTGGTGGCTACGAGCCAGGTGAAACTGGGAGATTTTGTCCGCGTCGATATGGCTTCGGAAAATCAGTTGATCTTCGTGAAGGAAGCGGAAAATACCATGGCTCCCGTACTGCTTGAGCGCTACGGAGCCGCGGCCGCGAATATGCCCAACGTACGGGCGGCCCGCACCGCTGTGAATAACCGCCGCGATTTCGGCGCAAGCCCGGTCGCGGAGAGCAAATAGTTCTAAGAGTTTACCCACTCGCTTGACCGCATCTCGCGAGTCTCCTCGGGCGCCGGTACCCTCCGGCGCCTTTTTTATCTTCCGCCAGTCAAACGATTCGGAACCACACTTAGCTCTCGTTCTCCGTCCGTGATCCACGCATAATCATCATTGAATTCTCGGGAGGTCTTGATGAGAGTCTCGCGCCGATTCGTGTTGGTCGCGTGCACGTGTGTTATCTGGTCGCTCGCCGCGCATTCCGGCGATGCACCACAACCCGAACTGAAGACGTCAGCGGTGGCGGCCTTCAAAAATGGTCTGGCGTTCGTGGTGAAGCAGGGAGATGTGCGGCTGGAAGCAGGAGTCGGAAATCTCACAACCATACCGAACGCCACGCTGGGTTCGTTGTGGATTGCGCCCAACGATGCTGGAACGTCGCTGGATGAAGTGGTGGCTCATCGCGACAAGGTTTTTGAGCAGCAGAACCTGGCGGCACTGACGGATGTGCTGCTGGCGAATGCGGGCAAGGTGGTCACGGTCGTCGACCACGCCCAAAAAGAATACACCGGGCAAATTGTGGGGTTTCAGCCTGCGGAGAAATCGAATGCAGAAGGTATGAATGCCTCGGGAGACCGAGTCGTGCCGCAGCCACACGTCACGCCGGAGTTCCTGCTCCTGAAATCCGATGGCAAGCTTTTGGCTCTCTACTTCCGCAATATCGAGCGCGTAGTTCTACCGGAGAACCCAGTGCTCCAGCAGGCGCAAGAAGGGGAACGCAAGGCGTTACGTTTCAAGGTTAGAGGCGCAACCGGCCATGCCAATCTGACGATGGGATATCTGGAACATGGCTTGGGCTGGACACCTTCGTATCTGGTCTCACTGCAAGACGACAAGACGGCCCAGATCACGATGCAAGCGGTGCTGGTGAACGACGCCGAGGATTTGAAGGACACAGATTTCTTCTTCGTGGTGGGCGTGCCGAATTTTGCCTATGCAAATATTCCATCTCCCATGGCGCTACAACAGAGCCTGCTTGACTTCATGCAGGCCGCATCGCGTAGAGATGAGATGGACGGACGCTATTCGAATGCTTTGATGGCGCAGAAGGTGGCGGGCGACATGGCTTTTGAGCCAGGGGCGCCAAGTTTTGGGAGCACAACCGAAGCGTTGCAGGGAGTGCAGGAAGAAGATCTCTTCTTGTACAGCCGGAAGAACGTGACTTTGGCGCGCGGCGAGCGTGCGACTTACAACGTGTTTTCCGAAACCGTGAACTGCCAGCACATCTACGAATGGAATCTGGAAGACCAACCGCGCGTCGACGGATTCGGCAATCCGCAGAATGGGAATTCCGGGACAGACCGGTCTATGAAAGACAACGTCTGGCATTCGCTGCGGTTGAAGAACACGACGAAGTTTCCCTGGACGAGCGCGCCCACCATGGTGATTTCCGGAACCCGGCCGCTCTCGCAGGATACGGTGCCGTATACGCCGAAGAGTGCAAGCTCAAACCTGAAGCTGACCATCGCGACGGACATTCGCGCCAGCCATGAAGAAAATGAAGTCGAGCGGCAGAAAGAGATTCAACGCCGGCGCAATTACAACTACGACCAGGTGACCGTCGAAGGAAAGCTGACGATCAAAAATTACAAAAGCAAAGAAGTGCGCTTGAGCGTCACGGATAAGGTGCGAGGGACTGTGGAATCGCAAACTGACGAGGGGAAAGCCGACAAATTGGCGGAGGCCATCGCGGTCGACAATCCACTGACGCGAATGACGTGGGAAGTAAGCTTGAAACCGGGGGAAGAAAGAGTGATTAAGTATCGGTACAAGGTGTGGTTGCGGGTTTAGGCGGAGAATGGTGTGCGAAGCGGAGAGCCACGATGATTGCGTTTGTGGGTTCAGGAGCGAGAGAGAGCCGTCCCTGATGAGTCCGCATCCTAGCTTAGCTAGTCTTTCGCCCCGGGAGGGCTGAGTCCTGGTACGGTCCAGCCGGGCACATCGTTGCCCACCCACGGCTTACGCCGTGGGCTGTATTCTGCCGCTGCTTCGCAGCTGTGATTTTTTGGTATTGCGATCGTTCCAATTCACCACACTTCGCAGCGTTTTCCCTCTGGCCTGACCATGACGGAGTCTGCTTTGCAACTCCAGACTTTCTGAAATTCTGACAGGTTCGAGAGCGGGCCGATCACTCGATACTTCGCAATGGGGTGAGGGTCGCTCTGAACCATTAAGCGCTGCGCCTCGGGGCGGATCTGATCGCCGCGAAACTGTCCCCAGGCAATAAAGAACTGCTGCTCGGGAGTGAAGCCATCGATGTCGGCGGGGCGTGGTTTATTCTCCAGCGATTTCTGATAGGCGAGAAATGCGATCTTGGCGCCGCCCAAGTCGCCAATGCTCTCGCCCAAGACCAGCTTGCCGTTGTGGTGCACGCCGGGCTCGATGAAATAGTTGTCGAACTGATTCGCGACGCAAGCGCCGCGTTGCTGGAACTGCTTGATGTCGGCGTCGGTCCACCAGTTGCGCAAGCGGCCCAGGTAGTCGTACTGCGCGCCCTGATCGTCGAAGCCGTGCGAAATCTCGTGGCCGATGACGACTCCAATCGCGCCATAGTTCACGGCGTCGACGGCATCAATGTAAAAGGCCGGAGGCTGCAGGATTCCCGCCGGAAACACAATCTCATTCAGTAGCGGATTGTAATACGCGTCGGAGGTAGGCGGAGTCATACCCCAGCGGCCGCGATCGACGGGCTTGCCGATGGTGAGACGGTCGTCCCCTTCCACGAACTTTCGTCCGGCGACAACGTCTTCAAAGAAAGCATCAGAACGGATCTCCACGTGGCTGTAATCCTTCCACTTGTCGGGATATCCGATCTTGGGATTGAAAGTGGCAATCTTGGCCATCGCTTTTTCTTTCGTGTCGTCGCTCATCCAGGGACGGCTCAGAATGTCATCGCGCATGGCAGCGAGAAGGTTACGCACCATCTCCTGCATGCGGGCCTTGGCTTCCGGAGGGAAATATTTTTCGACGTACTTCTTGCCCAGCGCCT
>JAUTWY010000243.1 GCA_030838305.1 Acidobacteriaceae bacterium | reverse complement strand
GGGAGGTTCGAAGGCTACAACGATCGCTCCCGGAACCCCGAACAGTTTTGGCGAGACTCGCGCCACAATATCGCTGGCCGCGTGGCCTTTGCCTTTGCGATCGTCAATAGGCTTCAGCGGGGCGAAGATCAGGCCATAGTTTGACGAACTGCCGCCGGAGAGCGAAAAACCCGGAACCGCGAATGTACCGAAGACGTCGGGATCGGCACGCAAAATCTCCTCCGCTTGCCTGGCGACATCCGTTGTATAGGAGAGTGAGGCACCCTGCGGCGCTTGCACCACCACGATGAAGTAATTTTGATCTTCCTGCGGGACAAATCCCGTAGGAACATGAACGTACATATAGCCAGTGGCGGCCAGGCCCGCTAGAAACAGAACGATCACGGCGTACCTGTAGTTCAATACCTTTGAAACGGCTTTGCCGTAGGCGTTTCCAAACCCATGGATGGCGCCGTCAATGGAATGCGCGACGTTGCTGTAGCCGCGCGAGAGCCAGGAGATACGCGTCCAATCAAGCACGGAATATTTTTGCTCTTCACCGCGCAGCAGGAGGGCCGCTAGAGCGGGCGAGAGAGTGAGAGCATTGAAGAGCGAGATTGCAATTGAGAATGCGATGGTCAACGAGAATTGCCGGTACAGAATTCCGGTAGTGCCGGGGAAGAACGACACCGGCACAAATACCGAAATCAGAACCAACGAAGTGGCCACCACGGCGCTCGAGACTTCGCGCATTGCCGCGGAAGTGGCTGTATGCGGGTCGGTGTTGCCCTGGTTGATGTGCCGCTGCGCATTTTCGATGACGACAATTGCGTCATCCACTACCAGGCCGGTCGCGAGAGTGATCCCAAAAAGCGTCAGCGAATTGATGGAGAAATGGAAAGCGTTGATGAAAGCAAACGTACCAATCAGCGAAACCGGAATGGTGACCGCCGGAATGATGGTCGCACGCCAATCCAGCAGGAAGAGGAAGATCACAATAATGACAATGATCACCGCTTCTTCCAGCGTAGTGACAACTTCTTTCACCGAGTCGCCGACCACGGTGGTCGTGTCAAAAGCGATTACGTACTTGATGCCGGGAGGAAACGACTTCGAAAGCTCGATGAGCGCCGCCTTGGCAGCCTTGTCGACCTCCAGCGCATTGGCATTCGAGAGCTGCTGCACACCAACCCCGATGGCTTCGTGCCCACTGTACAAAAGGTTCGTGTCATAGCTCTCCGCGCCGATTTCTGCGCGTCCGACTTCCTTGAGCTGCACAATCCCGTTACGCGTATTCTTGATGATGATATTTTCGAATTCCCTCGGCTCTGAAAGTCGCCCGATCACACGCAATGTCACCTGAAAATTCTGCTTGGGATCGGCGGGCGGGCGGCCCAATTGTCCAGCGGGTATTTCGACGTTCTGCTCCTGCAGAGCAGCGACTATGTCAGCCGCGGTAAGTTGGCGCGCAGCCAGTTTTGTCGGGTCGAGCCAAATGCGCATGGCATACTTGCGCTCGCCGAAAATGACTACGTCGCCGACCCCCGGGATCCGCTTCAAAGCGTCCTTGACGTAGACATCCAGGTAGTTGGAGATGTATTGGTTCGAAAGGCTATTATCGGGAGAATAGAATCCGGCGGCAAAGACGAAGTTGGGATTTGCCTTGGTGATGGTCACGCCGGTGTTCTTGATTTCTTGCGGCAGGCGGCCTTGGGCCGTCGCCACTCGGTTCTGCACATCGACCGCGGCAATGTTCAGGTCATATCCAGTGCGGAAGGTTACATTGATGTTGCTGGTGCCGTCGTTCGAACTGGTTGAGGTAATGTAGTGCATTCCCTGGACGCCGTTAATTTGCTGCTCCAGGGGAATCGTAACGGCGGACTCGACCACCTGGGCGTTCGCGCCGACGTAGTTGCTGGTGACGGTGACCTGCGGTGGCGCCAGATCCGGATACAGCGAGATCGGCAGGCCGGGGATGGAAACCGCCCCCGCCAGAATAATCAACAGGGCGCACACCGTGGCAAAAATTGGCCGCTTAATGAAAAAATCAACCAAATCTACTTCCTCTTCCTGCCGCACGGTTGCGCCGCGGCTACCGGTCACTTCGACCCAACGTGCTAGCTGATCGGCTTAATCAGCGCTCCGTCGACTAGGAACTGGGTGCCGGAGATGATGACTTTTTCCCCGGGCTTCAAGCCGCTGTTGACGGCATAGTCGTTACCGACGGTATCGCCGAGAGTGACTGCACGCTGCCTGGCAACGCTCCCATGTTCAGCCTGAGTCGCCACGTAAACGAACGACTGTCCTCCGATGCGTGTCACCGCCAGCACTGGAATCGTTGGCGTAGGAGCCGTGCTCCATACGACCCGCGCCTTGACCAGCTGTGCATTCCGGAACTTGTCGAGCGAGCTCCGGAGAGGCGCCTTCACCAGTATTCCCTGGAGCCCGTTGTCCACTTGCTGCGAAATGAAATCGACCTTTGTGCTCTCGATCAACAGCCCGCCACTTGTGACAATCTGCACGGGAAGGCCCATACGTACATCCGCGGCCCGTTCTGTCGGAACGTAGACGTAGGCTTCCAGTTCGGTATTCTCATCCACGGTAGTCAATAACGTTTGCGGCGAAACGTAATCGCCGATATGTACCGGAATGTCGCCCACGACACCAGAGAATGGCGCAGTTAGGTTGTAATAAGCAAGTTGGCGCCGCTCGGAGGCGCTCGCCGCGGTGGAAGCTTCCCAGTCGGCCTTCGAATTCTCGAATGCCTGCACCGCCGAGTCGAGGTTCTGCTTACTGGTCACGCCGGCCTGGAAAAGTTGGCGCTGGCGCTCTACTTCCTGCGTGTTGTAGTCGTACGTCGCTTTCTTCTGTGCTTCGGTGCTGCGCTGTTGCTCGACGGTCGCCTGCTGCTTCAGCGGATCAATCGTCATCAACGCTTGTCCCGCACGCACGTGATCGCCCGACTTCACCAGGATGCGGGTCAGCGAACCATCTACCTGTGGCTGTATGCTGGCCGAGCGGCGCGACTTTACCGTTGCCACATATTCATCCACTCGCGGTACTGGTGTCAGATTCACCGTCTGCGTGTTGACTGGAAGCGGTTGTGGAGCAGGCTCCTTCGCTTCTGTCTTGCCGCATCCGGAACCTGTGACAGCGACGAGGGCCGACAGCCCGACAAACAAAACAACGAATAGTTTTTTCAATTTGGCCATCCCTCTGAACCCCGGTGTTTACTGATGCGTGCCGCAGTTGGGGAGATTCAATATGTGTACCGGCAGGTATAAGACTCCACCTCGTTTACTCAACGCCGCGTCAAGATCGTGTCGTTGCCGAGCGGCGTCACGATCAGCGGGCGATGCCTGGCGTTGAGACGGCGCAGGGTCGGTATGTCCATATGATCGTAATGATTGTGGCTGAGCAGGACCGCGTGGATCGGCGGGAGGTCGTCGAAAGGCGATCCCCGGTGCAGAAAGCGACGCGGGCCGGCGAAAGCAACCGGGCTCGGCTTTTCAGACCAAACAGTATCGGTCAAACCATTCAGGCCGCCGGACTGTATAAGCACGCTGGCGTGCCCGCGGATCGTTGCTCGCAGCCCGGTGACTTCTGCATCGGGCACGGTTTGAAGCACACGTATCGAGCGCGGCCACGCCGCGGCCCGCTCTCTCAGTTTCCAGCGAAGGATATCCGCAAAACTGCGATCCGTATCGGGGCGAGTGCTGGCGATTGCCTTATCGACCCGGATGCCGGGAGTATCGAGAGCTCCTCAGCTTGACACGAAAAGTGATGAATCAGGCGAACAGAGTATTGGCGGAAGTGAAGCAGGCGTCGCGTCGTCGTCGCACTCCCGTGGAAGGTCTGACGCAAGCCTTGGAGACTATGGTGGGGCGGGTTCGGCAAGTGGTGAGACAAACGCGGATACGGATTTTCGCAGGCGACACGAAGTCGGCGGGAAAGATCGTGAGTGTGTTCGAGCCGCACACGGAAATTATTCGCAAAGGGAGAGCGAGCAAGCCCCAACGTATTTGGCAAGCTGGTCAAGATCCAGGAAGCGGAAAACCAAATCGTGACCCACTTTGAGGTGTATGCCGAGCGCCCTGCGGACTCGACTCTATTGCTGTCCTCGATCGAAGTGCACCAACAGAGATTGGGACGAATCCCGCGCCTGGTGGCCGCCGATGCGGGATTTTATTCGCGCGAGAACGAGAAGGCAGGACAAGCGCTTGGGGTCCAGTGGATGTCGGTGCCCAACAAGAACACCAAGAGTAGCGAACGGAAACATCTTGAGCACCAGCGTTGGTTTCGCAGAGGACAAAAGTGGAGAACCGCCTCGGAGGGTAGGATCAGCGTGCTCAAACGAAGACACGGATTGCGACGTTGCCTCTATCCCGGCCTAGACGGAATGCGCCGTTGGGTGGGGCTGGGAGTGATCGCGGACAATTTCATCCAGATGGGGTGCTATCTTGCGCGACAGAGCACCTAAGCCGGCACCGCCCGCTTCCTCGTTTACGAGAATGGGTCAGCGCAATATCACCACCGAAGGCTATATCGGTTGCGTGCAATGTTACCGGGTCTATATCCGAAAGCGCATTTTTGCGACGGAAGGTAGCTAGGGGCTGCAAGATGTGAAAAAATCAGCTAGGGCCGCAGATGAACTCCCATAAACGCGGATTACCTACGGTGTTTTTTATCGACGTTCATCCGCGTTTATTGGTGCACCCGCTGGATTCGCCCTGGAAAGACTACGAGATGCGAAAAGGGTTTACGAGAAAACCACAAAGGGACGAGCCCGCGACGCCAGGCAAGAACTACATAACGCGGAGCGGGCTGCAGCGCCTCAAAGATGAGCACCGGTTTCTGCTCACCAAGGAACGCCCGGCCGTGACGGAGGTGGTAGCGTGGGCTGCCAGCAATGGCGATCGCAGTGAAAACGCTGACTATCAGTACGGCAAGCGGCGGCTGCGGCAGATCGATGGGCGGATTCGCTTTCTCACGAAGCGAATCGAAGCCGCGGAAGTGGTGGACCCGGAAGCTCCGAGAGCGGGGCAGGCGGCGACGAGGG
>JAUTWY010000146.1 GCA_030838305.1 Acidobacteriaceae bacterium | reverse complement strand
CAATGATCACCAGCACCAGCCGCTCCGGACGTTCCATGAAACCGACGCGGCAGGATCCGATCAGCGACTCGGCGCGGGCGCGCGTGTAACTGACCATGATGGCGCTGACCATGACGAAGGCGGTGAGCACCACATAGAAGAAACGGTCGGCGCCGGCGTAGAAGACGATCAGTCCGAGGAACTGCGAGGCGTCACTGTAGCGGTCGACCACCGAATCGAAAAATGCTCCAAAGCGCGTGACCCGGTTGGTGGCCCGCGCCACCTGGCCATCGACCAGATCGAAAAATCCGGAGAAGATAATGACCAGTCCCGCATAAAAAAACATGCGCCGCTGCGTGAGCACGGTAGCCGAACCAAACAAAATCGCAGCCCAGGTGTTGACTACCAGCCCCATGAACGTGAGCACATTGGGATTAATGCGCGACAGCGCCAGCCAGCGGACGATAGTATCGAGCAGTACGCCGCAGGCGCGTCCGAAAGCGCTGGTCCAACTGCGGTTTGGGCTGCGGCTGGGGCTAGGACCAAGGTTAGTCGGCTCCGCCACTTACGTGCCCGCCTTCTCGCGCTCGGCCTCGTCGTGGACCGTGGTCAGCGTCAGAATTTCCAGCTCGCGCTTGCCGTTCGGCGTGATCACGGTAGCCTCGTCGCCAACTTTTTTATTCAGCAGCGCCTTGCCGATCGGAGACGTAGTTGAAATCTTTCCCGCACTCACGTCGGACTCTTCGCTGGTGACGAGCTTGTATTCGATCTCTTCATTCTTAAAGCTGTCGAAGACCTTGACCGTAGAACCAAGCCCCACTTTGTCGTGGGGGATATTGTTCATGTTGGTCAACGACAAATCGGCGAGACGCTTGCCCAGCTGGCGAAAGCGCGCCTTGACGAACTCCTGGCGCTGCTTGGCCATATGATACTCGGCGTTCTCGCTGAGGTCGCCCAGCGCCGCGGCCCGCTTGATCTCTTTGGGCAGCTCGTGA
Source organism: Acidobacteriaceae bacterium (assembly GCA_030838305.1). Classification (GTDB taxonomy): domain Bacteria; phylum Acidobacteriota; class Terriglobia; order Terriglobales; family Acidobacteriaceae; genus Sulfotelmatobacter. The sequence goes on along the minus strand of JAUTWY010000146.1, from coordinate 2,824 downwards.
ACCAGTTCGTGCTCGAGCGCGTCGACTTCTTCCTGCAATTTCTTCTTCAGTTGGTCAGTCATTTGAATCAGGCATCTCGAATCGACAATGCGGATAAACCCCTTGAGATTATAAACCTCTTGTGGCTAGTAAGAATGATGGATGGCTCGAAGGGAAAGCATGTCGACGTAGAAAATTCTGTCGCAGCCTGGAGTGCACCGCTTCCATCCCAGAAACAGTAGACATCAAGGAAAAAACCCGTAGACCAGAGTTTATCTCCCCGGGGTGGGCATCCCATGTGTTGCGTGTCCGCTCACTTCAATTCCATAGGCCGCGCCGGGGATGAAAAAATAATCATGAGGCTCCATCTCAAAATCGTCGTTTGCGTAATCGCCACGTTATGCGCGGAATCGGCATTCACTCAGATCTCATCCACACAAGTTGACGGCAGTGTTTTGGCCGCAGCCAGCTCCCCTGTTGCCTACGTCTATGTATCCAGTACGTCGGCCACCAACATCAACCAGATTAACGCTTTCGCTGCAGCCCCGAATGGAAAGCTCACGCGCGTAGCAGGATCGCCTTTTTCACAGGACGTGCAATACCTGGCAGCGAATGGGACGCATCTTTTCGGCACAAACGGGACTACCATCTACGCTTACGCCATCGCGGCCAATGGCGCTCTTCGCCAGGTCGCCTCGATCGATGCGCAAGGCTTTAATCAATCCGATTGCGGTGGCCCGATAGGCTTGTTCCTCGACCCCAGGGGCGCCACTTTGTATGACATCGACATTTACAGCGACTGCGCGAACAACGCATATCAGTTCTTCGGCGGCGGCGGCGGCTCGACGGGCGGGCTCAGTTATCGCGGGACCACCGCCGCGTCATCCCCGGAATTCATCGCCCCCCTGAGCTTCACTGGAAACAATCGGTACGCCTACGGAGCATCCTGTTATCACTTCAGCGCGATGATTTACGGGTTCGCGCGCGGCAGCGACGGCGTGCTGACGCTGCTGAACATTAATCCGCCCTTGCCGGCTGCGAAGAACGGGGACTTCTACTGTACCTATCTGGCCGCTGCTGACACCGCGAATCACCTCGCCATCCCCGTGCAACCGCTCAGCGGGTACTCATGGCAGCAAGTCGGCCCCTTTCAGCTTGCCACTTACACGGCCGACAGCTCTGGAAATCTAAGTACGAATAGTACCTACGCCAATATGCCCGCGACCGCGGTCACGAACGCCACAGGCAATTTCCTGACGGATATTTCGGCGTCACCAACTGGTAAGCTCCTGGCCGTGGCAGGAAAAGGCGGCGTGCAGGTATTCCATTTCAATGGTGCGAATCCGATCACGCACTATACCGGGCTGCTTTCCACCGAGGAGATCGATCATGTGTTTTGGGACCATGACAACCATCTCTATGCCATCAGCCAATCCGCCGGGAAGTTGTTCGTATTTACAGTGACTCCGACCCACTACAACCAAGCGCCCGGATCGCCGCACGCAATAACGAATCCGGGAAACATAGCCGTTTCGCCCAGGTAGGATGCGGCTTATGTCGCGTCGATCGTTTTAGTCGGAGCTCCTATGGCGGTAGAGAGTTGCGTTTTTTAAGGGGAAGGAACGGGGAAATTTATTCTAGTGAGCCCCCACATCGGCAGTGGCGCTTTTCGCAGCCGGCGAAAGATTGTCGCGGAAACCTATGCTAACCAGGTCGCCGCTGTAGGATTTATCGGCCCTCACTTTGTAGTGCGCTGCAGCGCGCAATCCGTTGAAGTGAAGGCACGGAGTAAAGTGGGCGCCGCCCACCCACAGCGTGTCAGAGAATCCCACGGGAAAGCCTTGTCTGTGGAGGGTTAGCAATTTCCCGTCGCTGTCCAGAGTGACGACGAAGGATTGGTCCTTACAGGAAACCGATTTCAACATGCCCTCGGCAACGACTACGTCAGTTGGCAATGGACGATCCACCAGAATTTCGCTGACCCGCTTCTCCGCCGGAACGCTCTTCCACAGCTCCATCGCTTCCTCGCGATCAGCACCGCCCCAGCGCTCGGCGATGTATGCCGCACGAGCCGACGCTTCGGCGGGAAGGCCAGCGCGCAGAAGGATTTGGCCCGTCAGCACCGGGTATCCGGAGCGCGCCGGTTCCAGGCTAGAAAGGGCCGCAGTTCTTCCATGAAAGCATGCCGCTAGAGTCTCTGCTCAACCACAAATCTTGTTCGCCGCAAGCATTCGCGGGCGAGGGCGCCCCCGCCACATGCCATCCTTGCGCTGTCACGGGCGCTTGGTACCTTCGTAATCCTTCCCTGGCGAATTTGCTAGGGTACGCGCATGGACCCGGCCAATACTTCTAGTATGAGGAACCTTTCGATTCTCGCCACGCTGCTGTTCTGCGCCTTGGCCGCGAACTCGCATGCTCAAAGTCCCGTTATATGGACCGCTGCCAACAGCGAGACGATCCCCTTGGAGCCTGCCAGCCTGCACGCCGGCCGCGTCTACCATCCCGCGGTTGGGGGCGGAGACATGCATGTGCAAATCGACTCCAGATACCCGGTCACCGTGGCTATGGCTTGGGAAGACGAATGGAACGCCGCCATGCGCCCCGGATCCGCTGCAAATTTCAGCTTCCTCTGCGTGAAGGAGCATGTCACCAGCGCGATTTACGAGTGTCGCCTTCCCTCCGAACGGCCCATGATCATCACCTTCCGCGATGAGCGCAGGCCCGAGAAGCCCGTCCTTACCACCATTGGCGCCATCCTCGGACCGGGGGCGCGGCAATTCTTTTCCCCCAACGATCTCCACATCCAGTACTACAATTGCCTTCAGCCTGAGTTCCACTGGCGCCG
>JAUTWY010000133.1 GCA_030838305.1 Acidobacteriaceae bacterium | reverse complement strand
CATCTCTCCATATCATTCGTTGCGTTTGCAATAAATTAGAGCGAACTACCGGCGACCTCCGCCTCCGTGGAAACCTCCACCCCCGTGGAAGCCTCCGCCAAAGCTCGCGTGCCCGCGAGAGGAGAAGCCTCTCGTGACTCCTCCATGATTAAAGCCGCTGAATGCTCCAGAGTGAGTACCGGACTGGCCGTGTGACGCCGTAAATCCATGCTGGCCGCCGGCGAATCCTCTCCCTCCGCCGCCATGAAATTCGCCGCCTCCGTGAAACCCGTTGGCTCCATGAAATCCGCCGCCATGATTGAAGCTGTTGCGATTGACGAATATTCTGCTGTGGGATATGTAGGTGTTGTGGTTGTACATAATTCCGTGGTGATGCCAGTCATATCCCCAGTGGTGCCAGCCCCAGCCATATCCACCGAAGAAGCCGATTCCAAAGCCCAATCCAAACGCAATTCCCGGACCGCCAAGGTAAAGTCCCGGATACGAATACCAGCCCGGCCAGATCCCGATAGGCGCTCCATAAGCGAGCCATGGGTCATACTCAGGCACGTAAACCACTTCAGGGTCGGCTGGTTCGATCACAATGGTTTGCCCCTCGTTACTCACCTTCTCTTGCGACGTGCTTTTTAGGTTGCCCGCCTTCTCCGCACGGTCGCGCATCGCCTGGACAGCGTTCATCACTTCCTGCTGTTGATTGACGTAGGCGTCCCCCAGCGATGAGGTCCAGGAAAGATTCTTATCCATGTTGGCGAGGACTGAAGGAAACTCAACAAGAGCCTTCACGCTAGGATCCCAAGGCTGCTTATCGACTTCCTGGCCCAGTTGTTCTCCCTTCAGTTCGCTATGTTGTTGCAACCACCGATCCGCTTCAACAATTTGGTCGGGATAGGTCGCCGCTGCGAGGATCTGCGCGACCAACGCATCCGGATACAGCGCAATGGGCGCTACGAGTTGCTGCAGCTGTTGAGGTGTCTGTTGCGCGGCCTGAACCGGCGGCGGTGTGGCGGATTGGTCTGCCTGAGCAGCGAACCCTCCCGGCACTGTGGCTAACGCGAGGCAACAGGAAAGAGAAAGAGATAAGGTCCGTTTCAGAAAGTTCATAGTGAATTCTCCTGTGGGGGCCGCGTCATTGCTGCGGCTCCTATCTGTCGTCATCAGCCGGCCAAGTCGGCAACACTTCGAGGCGCGAACAGCCGAACTGTGAGCGGACACGCCGGATGATCGCATTGACATGCGATTTCCACGTCGTCGCTGCCTGCCTCGCGGCATGCTTCTCCGCAGTATTCTTCTCCACTTGCCACATCGCAGAGACATGGTAGGTGTGCGCACTTTTTTGTCTTTTGATTCGCCATTTTACAGTTCCGCCCTTTCGAGTAAGTCCGAGTTCTACAATCACCAAGAGCACTGCAACTTTTGACGTAGCGCCGTTTCCTGGACCGGCCGGGGTAGCTTGAGGGAATCCTCCGGTGGTCAGTTTTCGGCGACTACGCCATTCCGGTTAACTGCAAGCCGCTCTCCAAACCTCGCGATGCCGCTAAGCCCATGGGTTCCAAGGTTGTTAGGTTAGTGTTCGCGAAGAAACTAACCATCCCGAGTGTCCACAGGCTGATAGTGCTGTCGGCATTTGGACGGTCTGAATTCTGCACGTAACTATCGACTCTCTCGGCACTTCCCGCCACAACCGTTTCAGGACTCATGTTACTGCCGCCAGAATGGTTAAAGAACGCAATCCGTGCGGGAGAAATCATCAGCCGACGCGTCCGGCTATTCAAGACATTCCCCATTGACTGTGGGACAGTATGAGAACTTGCATACCAAAGTATGATTGTGCACCTTTGCCGCCACTGCTAGATTTTTAGCCATGGCCATCCAAAATAAGACGAACTTAGTCGCGATCGTCGATGACGATGACTTGATACGCGGCGCATTGCAAGGCATGCTGAAATCGGTCGGGCTGCCATCGCGGGCTTTTGCCTCAGCCGAGGAATTCCTGAACTCCGGCCAACAGCACCAGACCGGTTGTCTGATTGCGGACATCCGCATGCCAGGGATGTCTGGTTTGCATTTGCAAGCCAAGCTGAACGATGAGCATTGCAGGATTCCAACCATCTTCATTACCGCACACGGCGACACAAGAATGCGAATGCAGGCGTTGAGAGCAGGTGCTGTGGATTTCCTCGCAAAACCATTCGACGATGAAGCGCTGCTCGGAAGTGTTAGAGCGGCTCTGAATAGCTAAGCCCGATAGCCAGGCGTGAATTCGCGTGCCAGGAGGTTCTTCTGTGGCAGCTTTCGAAAGATTCGGAAGTGGTGATCAAGTTTCTTACGAGCGCAGATTCGAGCAGGTCATCGGTAATAGTCGTGCGCTGGAAGCAGTGCTCGAACAAGTCGAACGAGTCGCGCCTACGGATTCCACCGTTATTATCCAGGGCGAAACGGGAACCGGCAAGGAGTTGATCGCGCACGCGATTCACAACCTGAGCGCGCGCTGCGGACGGCCTTTCGTACGATTGAATTGCGCTGCCATCCCGCTGGATCTGTTGGAGAGTGAGCTTTTTGGCCATGAAAAAGGCGCATTCACCGGAGCCATCGCGCAAAAGGTTGGCCGTTTCGAGCTCGCCGACAAAGGCACACTCTTCTTGGACGAGATTGGCGATATTCCGCCGGCGTTGCAGCCCAAATTGCTGCGCGTGTTGCAAGAACAGGAGTTTGAGCGTTTAGGGAGCACCCGGACTCATCAAGTTGACGTCCGGCTGGTGGCTGCAACGAACCGAAATCTGATGGAGATGGTGAATCGTGGCGAATTTCGCAGCGACCTCTACTACCGTCTGAATGTATTTCCGCTCCTGCTACCGCCGTTGCGGGATCGTCGCGAAGACATTCCCGCCCTGGTGATGCATTTTGTCGAAACTTGTGGCCGCCGGATGGGTCGGGAAATTGAGCACATTCCTCCGGAGACCATGTCTGCGCTCAGCTCGTATGCGTGGCCGGGAAATATTCGCGAACTACAGAACCTGATCGAACGTGCGGTGATCCTTTCAAACGATGGCGTGCTTCCCAATCCTTTGCCGACGGCAGGGGCTCGAAGTATCGCCATTGCTTCGGCTCGGCCCTTTACTACTCTGAGGGACTCCGAACGCACTCTTATTTTGCGTATGCTTGAAGAAGTTAGTTGGGTAATCGGTGGCCCCAAAGGCGCCGCCACGAAGCTTGGATTGAAGCGCACCACTTTGATTCACAAGATGCAGAAGCTGGGGATTTCCCGGCCGGTTCTCCAAAGTGGTCGAGATCAGGTTGGGCAAGCGCTGCGGGAGCCGGACGTTCTGCAGTAGATCCAGTACCGCCAAATCGGAGCTCTTGTGCGCGAATTTAAAAAAGAGAGAGCATAAAACCGCTGTTATTTGAGGAAACGTTATGAAAAGTTTTGCGGCAGATCAAATGAAAATAGGATTCATTGGCTTAGGCAACATGGGAAGCCGGATTGCACAACGCCTGCTTGATCACGGATACCGACTCGAAGTCTACGATCGAAATTCCGCTAAAGCAGAAGGCATCGCCGCAAAGGGCGCTGTCGTTGCGAAGAACATTCTTGAACTGGCACGTACCGCAGACGTGGTTCTTTCGTGCCTGACCAATGATGAAGCGGTTCGGAGCGTTTTCCTCGAGCCTGCGGGAGTTCTCGCCGGGGCACGGCCCGGAACCACCGTGCTCGAGATGAGCACCATCTCTCCGGAGACCTCGCGAGAACTGCACAGACTCAGCGCCCGAAAAGGCATCGACGTGCTGGATGTCGCTATCTCGGGCAGCACTCCAGCTGCGGAACAAGGCATGTTGACGCTTCTGGTGGGCGGCAACGAGGATTTGTTCCGCGCTGCTGAGCCAATATTCCGGTCTGTCGCGAAGCAACACTTTCTTCTGGGTGGTCCTGGCTCAGGAACAGCCATGAAGTTGGTCGTGAATACGCTGCTGGGGGTTGAGATGCAAGCGAT
>JAUTWY010000106.1 GCA_030838305.1 Acidobacteriaceae bacterium | reverse complement strand
CCATCGCAAACAGCGCTTGCTCGAACGGGTCCTGGATTGCCGCGGCTGTGTCCAGCAACTGATTGAAACACTCCTCGATCAACTGAGGCAGCTCCAGAGGATGGAACGTCGACTTCCCGATACCGACGCCCATGCGGCGGAGCCTGCCGGACGCATCCGCGTCGGGCAGAAGATTCTGGGCCAGAATGCCGTGAAGGTTGAGAATCGTGTAACGGTTGAAGCCGATCGCTTCCGCGTCGTTGACCAGGAATTCGATCGCTTCCTTATGGTTGACGATCATCTGCGCTTCCAGGCGGTCCCGGCCTTCCGCGGCCTCGCCCAGTTCGATCAGCCGCGTCGTATCCAGCAGCGAATAGGTGTTCCCCTCAAGGCGGCTGGAGTTCCACGACAGATCGATCAGCAGCCGGGTCAAAATCTGCTTTGCGTAAGTGCCCGCCGCCTGCTCGTCGAAGTTCGGCTTGCCGACCTGTGCTAGATGCGCGCGTTGTTCTTCCGAAAGATAGAACGTCTCGTTGGGCCGGTACGAGTCCAGGAATTCTCGGTTGTAGCCGACCGGCTTTCGCGCATTGACGGGCTGGCTCAAATACGCGCGCATGTCCTTGCTCGCCGCAGACAGCGGCACCGCTGCCTCCTCTGTCTTCTCAGCGGCGTCGGGAACAGCGGCCGGTTTTTCGGGCACTACCGCTCTTACCTCCGCCTCCGGCAGGCGATACCGCGTCCACCGCCTCCCCTCGCCTTCCGTGATCAAACGCCCCTTGTCGACGAGGTATTTGAGCCTGTACTGCAGGGTGCGATCCGCAAGCCGCTCCGGGAGCGCTTCGGCCACCTCGCTCAAGCTCGCTCCCCCAGGGTGCTGCGCGACCGCTCGCTCGATGGCGGCCAGGGATTCTTCGGGAATACGAGGAGGCATAATGGGTCCTATTGTTGCGTATATGGGTTCTATGCGCAATTAAAACACATCTATACGCAAGTATCAAGCATATGCGCAACTAACCGACTTTCTATACGCAATTATTACCGTATAAAGCGCAACTAAAACCCTCCATCATTGCGTTTAGGACCGGACGACTCGGTTGCGCGGTCGAAGCACCGCCTTGCCAAAATAGCCCTCTCGTTATTATGGGTAAGGCGCCGCACCCTACCCCGGATCAGCCAATCCGCAGGATCACCAGCATGATCGCCATAACGATGATCATCGCCATGGCGGTGATCACAGCGACGATGACCATCATGATTACCACCGCGGCCACTACTACGACTATGACTCCGACGACGACCGTCACCACCATCGCGACGTCTTCCTAATTCGGTTTCGATCAGCGTTCTCCTTTGCGTTTTCAGTCCGACGCAGCATGGGCCGCGCGCGCGCGCCGTCAACGGCCGGCCCGCCCCGAGGCTCCGTGTTGGCCGTTTCCCCTTGCGGGTGACAGCGCGCTTCTCCGCGCAGCCCGCGAGTGCCGCGTCTGAAAACGCAAACCATGCGGATCGACTATCCCGTCATTCAAGGTCCGCTCGGCGGATTGTCATCACAAAAATTGACGGCAGCCGTTTCCAACTTTGGCGGACTCGGATCGTTCGCTGCCCATGCCAGTCGAATTGGAGTTGATCTTTGAGCCGAAGGGGCGTTCCTCAACCAGGCTTCGTTTGTTGCTGTTTCTGGTTACTTTGAAATCACATCAGTAGCCCCAAACTGGAACAGAATCTTGCCGCTGCGATTCGCTTTCAAGGATTGTTTGAACGCTTCCTTAAACTGGTCGAGCGGGTACACATGTTCTACTGCGGCGGAGAGCGATCCATCAGCTACGAGGTCTCCCAGCTTCTGGTAAATCTCCTTGATCTCTGTACGGGGCGCGTTGCGTATCCAGTTGATGAGCCAGAATCCGTGGAGGCTAAGACCATCGTAGATGAGGTCTTTGAGTGAGATGGCCGGGAACTGCCCACTTTGAAGGGCGTAAACCACAATCGAGCCACCAGGTTTAAGCGATTTGGCCAACTCGCCCACGGGAGTTCCACCCACCATGTCGAGGACGAGGCTGAGTTTCTTCCCGTCGAGCGCCTCCTCAATATCCTTGTGCAGGTTGTCGCCTTGGAGGACCACGCGGTCACCTCCCCACTCCCGCACCAGTTTGGCAGCTTCTTCCCGCCGGACGACATTCAGCGTCTTGACTCCTGCAAGCTTCGCGAGCGCAATGATGTACTGCCCCATGGCCGCGTTGGCAGCAGTTTGACCGATCCAGTCACCGGGCATCAGGGAAACGTACCGGTTCAGCAAGAGATAGGCGGTAGCCGGGTTAATCCCTATCATCGAGAGTTGCAGGGGATCCGCTTCATCGCTTACTGGCACGATGTTTCTCACCTGGACGACAACTTCATCTGCCCAGGTGCCCTGCTCGTAGGTCGGAAGAATCAGGACTCGCTTGCCCTGCAGAGCGGAATCAACTTTCGACCCGATCTTGGTGACTCGGCCAGCACCCTCCGCCCCTACCGAGGAGGGGAAGGCCGCCCGGACGCCGTAGATGCCACGGACGAACAAGAAGTCCGACGGATTGACGGGAGCCGCTTCCATCGAGATGAGAACATCCTCCTGACCAAGAGCCGGTTCGGAGACCGTGTTGAGTTCGATGACATCTGAAGGTTCGCCGTGAGCTATGAGTTGCAACTGCCGCATAAGAAAACTCCTTTCGTTCGAAGCAATTTAAGGTTTGACCACGCGCCCCGAAAGCCAGATTGCTCCCACTCCTTATGTCTATCCTCGTCTTCTGGATTATTGTTATAATCCATTCACAGGATTAGATTCGTAATCCTGATTTAGTTGCAGTTTATTTTGGAGGAGGGTCACACGGGGTATTCGAAGGCTCAAAAAGCGAAGACTCACGAGCGCATTGTTAAGCTCGCATCAAAAAGGTTCCGTGAAGAGGGCCTTGCAGGGATCGGAATCGCGGAGCTAATGAAGGAGGCGGGGCTTACGGTAGGCGGCTTCTACAAGCACTTCGATTCGCGTGACCACTTGGTGTGCGAAGCGGTCGACTCTGCATTCGGCGGATGGAAGCGTCGAGTGGAGGCTGCCAAATCCAGCGCGTCGCCAGTGTCCTATGAAAAGCTGATTGACGAGTATCTGAACGAAGCCCACCGAGATAATCCAGGCACGGGTTGTGCCTTCAGTGCGTTGGCGCCGGAGATCGCGCGCAGCGATACGAGGACCCGTGCTGTCACCTCCGAACAGGTCCGAAACGACATTCAGTTGATTGCCACATTGCTTCCAAGCGAAGACAAGCGTACGGCCAGGTCACAAGCGATCCTAACTTTCAGTGCGCTCGTCGGTGCTATGTCCCTGGCACGCGCCGTATCCGATGAGGCGCTTTCGCGCGAAATATTAAAAACCGTCGGGGAACATTTGAAGCGTTTCGCTTCGAAGCAACAGGGATGAAACCGGGGTAAGGGCTGCGCTGCGTAGCGACTAGCGCTATGTGTATTGGAATATTTGGAAACCTGGTCAAATCATCGAGAGGCGATAAATTTAAGGGAGCACGGTGTCGCACGCAGGGAGTATCGAGGAAATGCCGCCGGGGCATCTTGATCTTCATCACAATGTTTCGAAGCTAGCTTCTCTTACACCGGACTTCATCTGCAAAACCCGCAGTCGCTACTTTTGGCACGGAGCTTAGTTGTGACGCGCCAAGTATCCCATTCGGGCTCGAACATTCAAGTCGCAAGTCTACGAATACTACGATCCCGAAATAGCTTCAGTTGCGCGGCCAGTGCAGTTGGAGGTGCGCAAGCGTTAGCGCACCAACTGGGTCTTCTCGGAAGAAAGCCCATGCGGGATCGTTCGAGTCACGGGCTAACCGAAAACAATTCCAGGCTAGAAGTCCTCTGCGCGGAGATTGCCATTGATCTCCTACAAGCCCGTTTCTGCAGATTCTGGCGCGACCTGTCCAAGACACGAAATTGAGCCCATGTGTTTTAGCGAGACTACATTGATTGGGAATGAAACAGCGATCTCTCCGGTAGTTGAGGTGCGTGTCTACCGGGATTCTTCGCTACGTCAGCCGATGGCCCATCCACCCGGCGGCCCTTCAAAAATCGCTGCTGGCGCCTCCGCCCCCCGAATGTCCCCCACCGAACTGGACGCCCGGATTGCTTGTTTGGGGCTCTGGCGTTATCGACTGGGGCGATACCAGGCCCAATACATTGGAGCCGACGTTCATCCAGTGCTTGTCCTTTCCCGAAAGGCGTGCGGCGGTAAAGCCGTGGCGAATTCGCCCCGGGCCACGGGCAAGCCAGCGTCGGGTGAAGACGGCGACAGCAGTTAACAATATGCCCAGAAGTATCGGGTCCCAGGTATGCCGCGGCCAGCCGAGATAAGGCTTATTGCAGACGAGGGTCAGGGTGGCGGCGATCGCTCCCACGGCGATGACGAACCGGTCCTTTTGGCGAAAGCCGCGCGCGAGTACGATTGGCGGCAGGCACCAGATCAGCACCCACGTTCCCCAGTAGAACGGCCTTGCGAATTCAGAAGTGGCCCGAGTG
>JAUTWY010000105.1 GCA_030838305.1 Acidobacteriaceae bacterium | reverse complement strand
CGATTCCTACCGCACCCGTCTCGGAGTCGTGCTCCAGGAATCGTTTCTGTTTGACGGAACGATTCGCGAGAATGTCGCTTTTTCGCGTCCCGGTGCCAGCATGGAAGAAATCTTGCGTGCCTGCCGGATCGCGCGCGTGGACGAATTCGCCGAAGCCTTCGCCGACCAATACGAGACGGTCGTCGGAGAACGTGGGGTGAAGCTTTCTGGCGGCCAGCGCCAGCGGATTTCGATCGCTCGCGCCATTCTGGCCGAGCCACGCATCCTCATTCTCGATGAAGCAACCTCGAGCCTTGACTCCGAATCCGAGCAAATGATTCAGCACGGACTTTCTTACCTGATGCAGGGCCGCACCACTTTTGTGATCGCACACCGTCTCTCGACCATCCGGCGCGCCGATCAAATCCTGGTAATGGAGCAAGGTCAAATTGTCGAGCGCGGTACTCACGAGGAACTCTATGCCTTGCAGGGCCGTTACTACGATCTTTACACCCGGCAACAGGGCCTGGAGCATAACCTTTTTCTCGCGCCGGGCGAGGGAGATGTGAGTGACAGCGACTTGAATGGCGGCTCTGGTCCGCCGCGCAACGGGGATATCAAGGCTGACGCATTGCGCGTTCTCAAAGGCGAGGTCCGCTAGCGAATGGCCGCCATTGACAGATCCTCGCCGGCTGACGCAAACGATGCCCACACGCACAACACCTCTGCTGTTCAACTGGAACAACTTTGTCGCCATTTCCGCATGGGCGATACCCTGATCCGCGCCGTCGATGGCGTGAGTCTCACCGTGCTGCCGGGCGAATTTGTTGCTCTATTGGGATCTTCTGGCTCTGGCAAGTCTTCCGTCCTTAATCTGATTGCTGGCCTCGACCGCCCTACCTCGGGCAGCGTGATCGTTCAACGGCGCGATCTCGCGAAACTCTCGCGTGAAGACCTTGCCAGGTATCGCCTGCACACGGTGGGAATGGTTTTTCAATCATTCAATTTGATCGCCAGCATGACTCTCTTGGAAAATGTGGAATTGCCCATGCGCTTTGCCGAAGTGGATCGCGGGAACCGTGACCATCTCGCGCGTGAAGCTCTTGCGCGAGTTGGCCTTCAGGGGCGCGTGAAACACCGTCCAAGCGAGCTCTCTGGCGGAGAACAGCAGCGAGCCGCCCTGGCCCGCGCTCTCATCAACCGCCCTCAGTTTTTGCTGGCTGACGAGCCTACCGGCAATCTCGACAGCCGCACCGGAACCGAGATCATGAATTTGGTTCGCGAGTTCAACCAGCAATTAGGAATGACGGTCATGATGGTTACGCACGAACGTGGACTGGCCGAGCGCTATGCCCAGCGCCTCATCTTTCTGGCGGATGGCAAGCTTATGGGTGATGAATCGAACTCCGCCCTGCCTGTCTTGAATGCGATGGACCGTTCCACCGCGAACGGAGAACGCCGATGAAGCTTCCCGACCTGACCGAGCTCGCTTTTCGCAATTTGCGCGAATCGGTTCTTCGAAATTCGTTGACGACCATTGGCATCGCGGTGGGCGTGGCTTCGCTGGTGGCAATGCTCTCTCTGGGCATCGGCCTGCAACAACTCGCGTCGCGCCGTTTGATGAAATCCGGTTTATTCGACACGGTGGTTGTCACTTCGCGGCGTGACCTGCGCAACTTCAATCGCGAAGAAGAGCGCTCCGGTCCACCGCCGGGTGAGAGCCGCATGTTGGACGAGCCCACGCGGGCCGAGATCGAACATCTTCCGAACGTGCTTGAAGCATATCCCGACATTCGCTTCATCACTGAAGTACGTTACGAAGACAAGCCTCATCTAACAACCATCGCCGCGCTGCCTGCGTCTGCGAAGTCGAACGATGCATTCGAAGGAGTGCAGGGGCATTTCTTCTCGTCGGACACGGCGTCAGAAGCCATCCTGCAAAAGAGCTTCGCCGAGGAGCTCTTGGGAAGAACTGCAAAGCCCGGTCTCGACGAGACCAGTGTCGCGCAATTAGCCGCTCCGCTGCTGGGCAAGGAATTGAGCATGCGTTATGCCCAACGCGAGGGCCAGAGTTCGCCCGCGAAAATTCCGGTCGACAATGCGCAGACACGCGGCAATCGTGACGCTGGCAGCGCCGCGTATTCTGTCATCTCGCGCCAGCAGAAGCTTACAATTGTCGGCGTTGCCGATCTCGATCCTGAGAGCATGCGCGGGCCCACGCGGGCACGGGTGTTTCTTCCGCTAAAACTGGCCGAGAGCTTGCGCGTGATGCAGCCCACCGATTTGCGAGAGGTTTCTCGCGCTGCGAGCGATCAGCCGGTTTATTCCTCGGTGAGTGTACGAGTGAAGAATCCCGGCCAGATTCAGGCCGTGGAAGATGCCATCAAGAAGATGGGATTCAATGCCTTCTCGATCCTTGACGCCAGCCGCAGCATACAGCAGTTTTTCAAGGTGCTGGACGTGTTTCTTGGAATCTTCGGAAGCCTCGCTCTGGCTGTTGCTTTCATCGGAATCGTAAACACGCTAGTGATGGCTATCCTCGAGCGCCGCCGCGAAATCGGCATCATGAAGGCCATTGGAGCGAGCGACGGGGATGTGAAGAAACTGTTCTTTGCCGAGGCAGGCGCAATGGGTATCCTCGGCGGGGTTGTCGGAGTTGCACTGGGTTGGGCAATCGGCCAGGTCATTAATCTGGGAACGAACGTTTATCTCAAGCGTCAATCTTTTCCGCCAGAACATTTCTGGTCAGTGCCCTGGTGGCTGGTATTGTTCGCGGTTTTATTTTCCTTCCTGGTAAGTCTCGCGGCGGGCCTTTATCCTGCGAGCCGCGCCGCCCGTCTTGATCCCGTGCAGGCCTTGCGCTACGAGTAAACTGAAACCAATGCATCGCCGTCTCCGAATCAGCCTGTTGCTCACGGCTTTCGCCTTCGCAATTCCTATTTGCGCGCAGAGTCGAATTGACTGCGACGCACTGAACAGCCGGATTCTGAAACATCCCGTTCACTACTGCGTTTACCTGCCCGCCGGCTATGACGCTAGCGTGTCGAAACGTCCCGCGCCAGCATATCCAGTGCTCTATTTTCTCCACGGCCTCGGCGATAACGAGCGGACTCTTTTTAACACGGGTGGATGGACGCTGCTCGACGATCTCCGGCAGCAGCACAAAATTGGAGAATTTCTCATTGCCGCCCCCGAGGGCGGACAAACGTTCTACATGAATTCTGCCGACGGCCGCGTGCGCTACGGCGATTTTTTCCTGCAAGAATTCATTCCGCTCATCGAAAGCAAATACCGCATAAAGAAGGGTAGAGCTGACCGCGCCATCAGCGGAATCTCGATGGGCGGCTATGGTGCGTTGCGTTTCGCCTTCTCTCATCCCGAAATGTTTTCGTCGGTCAGCGCTCAGAGCGCAGCTTTGATCACTGAATCCCCGCAAGAACTTGACACAGCGTCCCGCTCTGGCGCTCCGCTGGGAAAGGTGCTGGCCACAGTTTTCGGCAGTCCCATCGCAGTTCAACATTGGAAGGACAATCGTCCGTTCGATCTGGCTAAAAGAAACCAGAAAGCCCTTCGAAGCCAGTCCATTTATTTCAATTGCGGTCAGGATGATAATTACGGCTTTGAAAAAGGCGCTGCCGCGCTCCATCAGCAATTGCAAAAGGAAGATGTGAAGCATGAATATCACCTTTATCCTGGCAACCACAGCTTGTCCTATTTTCTGGCTCACTTCACCGAGGTCATGGAGTTTCATTCCCGCGCGTTCGGCCTTAATTAGCGCGTTGCGGAACCGATTGGCAAGGTCATTTCGGTAAGGCCATAGTTTGCAAGATCGCACGGGTGCCTTTCGCGTTTAGCAGCACATTCGGGCAGCAAAGGCCGCGATTGACACCCGTCTTCATGAATTGCAGATGGACCATGGCGGAACGCCCGACGAACGGCAAGCCATCAGTGATGCGCTTGAAGGATTAAGTATCCTGCGGAGAGAGTTACAAAGCTAGGAGTCGTCTTTCTTGCGGCACACTAGCGTTTTGAGTGTTCGGGCTCCAGTTTCTTTTTCTCTACTTCGATCCAAGCCTCGATCCGTTTCCGAATGCCGCTATCGCCGCAGTCCTTGCGGAGTCGTTCGAGCCGCTCGATCTCAACCTTGATCTTGGTAATTTCTTCCGGGAGCGACATTCTGGGACTCGTTTTTGGGGTAGTGTACGCTACCGCACAAAAATGAGCAATATTGAACAGTACCGTTTGAACAGTACCGTTTCGGGAAGGGCAGTAGCTTTGGAGCATGCCCTTCCCCAACCAAAGTCTCCGTACCGATGTAGCCACCCTCTTTGACGAACTGTGCGCAAAACCGTGTCCAGCTCACTGCCCTAAGTGCGGCTCAAATAGGATGCATTTGGACACCATGTTTTTCTCGCCGGGTCCGAGCGGGAAGGTCTGGACCGTTGCGTTGCCTATTTGCCCGAAGTGCGACCTGAAGGAAGATACCGCGCAGTTCGTTCCGCCCACCGACTGCTAAGTGTTTCAACATACCTCTGGTGTTCAGAATAGATCAATTGCAAATCCCTAAGAATCGTCTTTGGCGATCAATCGACGGTCGCGATGGGGGTCGGTACGCGGTTGGCCGTTGTTAAGTTCACACTTCTCGCCCGGTTTGGCTCCGCAAGTGGGACAACGAACAGTGAGTGCCTGTTTGAGGCTGAGCTCTCTTCTCATTTGCTGGCAGCATGACAGATCGTGGTCTGAGGAAACGGTCAATTATGATCAGTGTGCATCTGTACGCTAAAGGGTTTGATAATTGGAGGTACAGGGTACAGGCGCGGCTGCTGTTGGTGGTTTGGCTGCGGGGCCTCTCATCGCGACTGGTAAGGCGGGGCCTGCGTTGGTTGATGCGGCGGGCGAACCCATCATGCAGGCGACTAAAGTCATGCTGCAAAAGTTTGGGGAGAACTACCCAGAGCTTACCAAACTAGCAACGCGGTTGGGATTCCAAGCGAC
>JAUTWY010000076.1 GCA_030838305.1 Acidobacteriaceae bacterium | reverse complement strand
TTTTGTTTTCCTTCGAGATAAAAAAGGCCATGTATGCGGAAGTCGCGAGTTGCGGAACTTGCAGGGCCATCGAGATGATTACGCAAAGGACAGTGCCGCCGATGAGAATAAGTGTCCTGACTTTGCGCTCGTGCGATGGCGCCAGCTCGCGCCGCAGCCAATCAACCCACCCGAGCTGGGTCGGTAGCGCATCTGTGAACACTTCGCTCATCGGCTATTTCCTTGACCCTTCATAATCGCCACCGCAGATGCGCCCATGTGGAACAGGTCGAGGTCCGGATTCTCCACTTCGATGCGCACCGGAAAGCGTTGGGCGACCCGGACCCAGTTCAGCTCTCGTTTTACGTAAGGCACCCCGCCAGGTGGAAAATCGATCTCGCCTTCGGGCACAACCGCCCAACCGATCCCCTGGACCTTCCCACGGAACCGGCGGTTAGACGCAGAAGAGAGGTAAACAATCGCCTCGCTGCCCGGAGCCATATGGCGAATCTCCGCTTCGCGAAAGTTTGCCATGACATACCATTTCCGTGTGTCCAGCAACGAGAATACGGGAATACCGGCATTGGCATACGCTCCCGCCGAAATGTTCAGACTGATGACCCGACCTGGAAACGGCGCGACGACTTTGCAATAGGAGAGCTCCAACTCGGCGAGGTCAACCGCGGCCACCGCGCCGGGGCGTTGAGCGGTGAGGGTTGCCAGAGCGCTCAAGGCTATTTGCGCCTGATTCAATCTCTCTTCCTCAGCGGCAAGGGCTGCGGCGGCGACCTGCTTGGCCGTCGCCGCCCTGTCAACGTCGTCAGCCTTCGCAAAGCCATTTGTCAACAGCGGCTCCAGACGCTGCAAGGTGTCGCCGGCCTGTTTCAATTCAGCCCTCGCCCGCTCCACGCCCGCTTTTGCTGCCTTGATCTGGAATTTCAGTTGAGAGTCTTGAGAACGCGCGACCTCGATTTGTTGGTCGAGAGTCGCGACGGCGGCCTTCGCCTTTTCCACCGAAATCTGATAATCTGCCGGATCAATTTCGAAGAGCACATCTCCCGCAGCCACGGCCTCATTGTCCTGCACATTGAGCTTGCTGATCTGGCCGCGCACGCGAGGAGCGATACCAACGACATTGGCGCGCGCAGTCGCGTCGTCTGTCCGTGGGTGCCGTTCGGTGATGTTCCAGACCCAAAACGCCAGCACGGCCGCTCCGCAAACTATGAGGATACCGATAATTTGGGCTGCAACCTTGCGCCATTCATTGCTCCTGGAAGGTGGTATTGCCGGCGCGTTATTGAGACTGGACAGCCTGTTTTCCACGGGTGGCGGTGATGCGGGATGGCTCATAGGAATATCAATTTTTGAAAATGCCCAGCCAAACGACGAACGTAAAGAATATCGCCATGCACGAAAAAACCAGAGGTTTGAGGCGCAGATGAGAGTAGATTCCAAAGCCGATCAGCAGCAGACGAACGATGAGCGTGCTGAGGAGGCCCACGATAATGCACAACATCCATGCGGGAAAATAAGAGCCAAGCACGTCCACCGTCGGCGAATGAGCACAGCCGCCCAATAATAGAATCAGCAGGAGCAGAAGGTTTGTTCGCATGGGATGCATCACGGTTGATGAATAGTTCTGGCTGCAGAGGACGGTTTGGCCAGGTCCCCGATGCTCAAGGCGAGGGCGGTTTGGCTGGTGAAAATTGCCGAACGCGTATCAACGATTACGCTGTGAGCCGCGGTCAGATTGCGCTGTGCGTTCACCACGTCCACATAAGTGCCAAGGCCGTGTTGATAGGCTTCGAGAGAAGCGGCAAAGGCGCTTTCCGCAGCGGCGACCAATTTTGCGGCGGATTCCTGTTTGCGAATAGAAGTTTCGAAATCAGTCCGGGCCTTCCAGACCTCCCGAATAACCGAATCGCGAGAATTGACCATTTCATCTTCGGCGCCACGCAGTTCCGACTCGGCTATGCGAAGTTTTTTGCGCCGGGCGAAACCGTCGAAGAGCGGCAACTCGATAGAGAGTCCGGCGCCATACACCGGTTCGTTGCCTCCGAAGTAGGGAGAGTTCCTGGCGCTGACATCCAGTTCCGACCATCCCGCATTGGCGTTTAAAGAGACCTTCGGATAATAGGCGGCATGCGCTTTCCGGACCTCAGCCCGACGTGCGCGAATATTGGCCAATTTGGCAACAAGGTCCGGACGTTGTGAGAGGGCCCTTTGGATCAGGTCTTCCAGAGTGTCCGCGGAATATTCCGAAAGTGGTTTCGATGAAACTTCCGCGACCTGCAGCTTTGTCGTGGGCAAGATGCCCAGACTTTCCACGAACGCAACTTGCGCGTCGCTCAGCGCGCCCCGCGCCGCCTCGAGATCGAATTCCGCCTGAGCGGACTGTTGTTCCGACTGAAGCACCTCCGGTTTCGTGCCCAGTCCATGGTCGAACCGCGCCTGCGCCGACTGTGCCACGGTGTGTGCTGCCTTCACCGAACTTTCAGCAACTTCGACTTTCTGACGCGCGGTATTCAATTCGTAAAAGCGCCGCGTGACCGTGAATACAATCTGTTGATGGATGGCGTTGAATCCGACACTCGCCATCATCAGGTTTTCCCTTGCCATGGTCACCGATGCCTTGCGTTCCCCGAAATCGAACAGCAACCACTTCAGGCCGAGCGTTGCCCGTTCTGCTGTTGCTTCGGTCGTCAGCGTACCACCGCCGGTGATAGATACGTGCGTGGGACCAGGGCCTTGCTTTAACGATGGGAAAGGAAGAAATGCGCGCTCGTAGCCTGCTCCGGCCGAAGCGACCAGGTACGGGAAGTAGGCGCTCTGGCTCAGGCCGACCTCCGAGGCGGCTTGCCTTGCGCGCTCCCAGGCAACCCGCGTGTCAGGGTTGGTGCGTTCTGCAATGTCAATCAGTTCCGGCAACTCATAGATTTTGTCTGGGACAATCTCAATCTGCCTGGCGTTCTTTTCGTTGCTGAAATGTCCTTGTGCTAATTCTCTTTCATAGGCATTCAACCCCGGCGGTGACCACGGTTTCTCTGGAGAGGGAGGTGCGACGTCACTTCCAAACGTGCCGGGAATAATCAGAAAGTTCACGAGCGCGACCAGACAAACTCGCCGCCAGGGCAGCAGCTTTGTCTTCAAAAAGGCGATATCCTGGACTCGTCTCATATTGGTGACGGCGATGCTGTCGCACGCTTCATGACTGGCTTTCTTTTTGCATATCGCGGGCCATTTGGTTGAGCAGTATGTGGAACTCATGGAAACCTCGGTGAATCAGGGATCTATGGAAGTCGTTGCCGGAAAGCCGGTCCGCTCGAGTTGCTTCAAACTGACCGAATCCCGTCATTCGTTCGACGGTGCCGCCGAACTCTCGTCACTGGAGTGAACATGCGCAATTGCGCGAGTGACTGGCAGTTCGCGTTCTCTGAGTTCAAGCCAGGGATCGAGAAATGCCGAGCTTTTGCATCTTGGAAAAGAGGGTCGTGCGCTTGAGGCCAAGCCTTGCCGCGGCGCCCTTGGGACCGCCAATAATCCAGTTCGTTTCCGCCAGGGCCTGAACGATATATTCGCGTTCGGCATCCTTCAGCGTCATGGACCTTGAAGGGGCGGCGGCCTGCCGTGCTTCGGCAGAGATGATTTCGGAGGCTGCCAGTTCCGCCAGCGGCGCCCGTAAGACTTTCCCAGGAGAAAAGATCACGGCTCGTTCGATGAAGTTCTGGAGTTCCCGAATGTTACCGGGCCAGGCGTAACGCGTCAGGGCATCGATCACCTTGACCGGAACGTGGCTGATTGATTTTTCCATGCGCGCGGCACAGCGCCGGGTGAGATGCCGCACCAGCAGCGGAATATCCTCCAGGCGCTCACGCAAGGCCGGCAGACGTATCGGGAAGACATTCAGCCGGTAGTACAGATCACTTCGGAACTCCCGCTCCGCGACCATCTGCGGCAGGTTGCGACTGGTGGCCGCAATGACACGCACGTTTACGCGCAGCGTTTGCATGCCGCCGAGGCGCTCAAATTCCTGCTCCTGAAGGACCCGCAAAAGCTTGGGCTGGAGTTCGGGCGGGATATCGCCGATCTCGTCCAGGAAGATCGTTCCACCGTGGGCCATTTCAAAGCGGCCAATTTTTCGCGCGATCGCGCTGGTAAATGCGCCGCGTTCATGACCGAACAGTTCGCTCTCGAGCAACCCGGAGGGAATAGCCGCGCAATTCACGCGCACGAAAGGCCGGTCTCGCCGCGCGCTGCGATTATGCAGTGCGCGAGCCACCAGCTCCTTGCCGGTCCCGGTCTCGCCCAGCAGCAGGACCGTGGAATCGGTGGGTGCCACAATTTGGAGTTGGCCCAAGACCTCCCGCAACGAGGCGCTGCGGCCAATGATGCCCTCGAATTCATCTTCGGGCTGCAACGGCTCATCGAGGCGAAACGATTTCTGTTGTTGATTGGATTGAAAGGCCGGAAGCATCAATTCTCCGGCCGGCCCTCGCGATCGTAGATTTTCGACAAAATGATCGGTGAGCACGCAGTTTATTTCATCCACGCCAATGGCCGGGGACCATTCGGATTTCCAACCGGCGCTATCAGTGCAAGGCGCTTCCAATTCGTCCATAATCGTAGTCATAGTTTTTCGTTCATGTTCCGGGATCGGGGGTTTGGTTTTACTTGATCAAAAATATAATCGGCGTGTGCGGTGGGTTCCATAGGCAGTTGGTATGGGATGACCTGACATGGCGTATGGACCACTTTTCCGGCGGTGGGGAGGGCCCATCCCCGTTATCCTTAATCGCCAACAGGATACCGTTGGGCCTGAACCAAAGCAGAATGGAGACCGAGTGCGCAAACGAGTGCTCCCGCCGTTTGGATTCTTGCCACGACGCGGATTTGTCAGACCGAATCGACCGGTCTGGGCTCGCATTTGTCTTCGCCTGGATTCCATATCAGGATGAACGCCTACATCCAGGTAAACGAGAACCCGCGGAGAAAACTCCAACCCCTCAGCAAGAAAAATGAATTTACTTGCCTCGGATTTCCTTGAACAGCCAGGCGCGAGAGAAATTCCAATAATTATTAAGCGTGGACAAAGAAATTCCAAGAACCTGCGATGCCTCCTCATTGCTCATCCCGGCGAAATACCGCAATTTGACCAATTCTGCTTGAACGGGATATTTGAGGCTGAAGGCGTCAAGCACGTCGTGCACGGCCAGCAGCTCGTCATCCGGACTTGGAGCAGCCAGCTCAAATTTGTCAAATTCCACGCGCTCCAAGCGCCCCCCATGACGCTCAGTTTGTTTGCGCCGAGCACGATCTATGAGAATGTGGCGCATCGCCTCAGCCGCAGCCGCAAAAAAATGCGTGCTATTTCTGAACGTCGGATTCTTGTCTCCGACCAACCGCAGCCAGGCCTCATGCACCAGGGCAGTCGGTTGAAGCGTTTGGCCGGGCGCCTGCTGTGCCATCTTGGCCGCTGCCAGATGCCGCAATTCATCGTACACCAATTCAAGCAATTCCTCGGCGGCTTTGGAATCGCCTTTCTCCACCGCAGCTAACAAAACAGTGGCATCGCTCACGGATACCGAAACACCTTGCACTGTTTCGCAGGAATTTCAATGATCTTGGGGTAAAACCTCTCAGTGTTGATTTTTCGATTTAGCGCCAGGTGTCGATTCGTTCGCGATCAGCTCGGTGGCTTCATCAAGCAAAATCCGAGCAACCAGCCAGTTTATCCACCCGTCTCCCAAATCCACGGCTTGATTCGACGAAATGTCCTGAGCCAGTTTGTCTCCTTCGCTCAGTGTGGGTGGGGCCTCGTCCTTCAGCCCGAGCCGCCACTGCGCCATCGCCAGAACGGCACACCCCTTGGCACGCGCGAAAACTTCGGAGTTCTTTAAAACCTTCTCTGCCCATTCCACTGCGGCAGGAAAACTGCCTTTCCGATATTCCGAAAGAGCCTTGCAAGCTTGAAAATAACCAATTCCGCCCCCGTCGCCACTGCCCAAAGTCACGGCTCTAGTGGCCAATCGGTCCACTAATTGCAGATCGGCCCCGGAATTGTGGAGGAGAAGACAACCTTCGGCAATCCGCTGTGCAATGTAGGGATTTGATGTCTCGGCGAACGTGGTGGGAATTCTGTGACAGAGTTGCCCGTAATCGGGTCGATTATGAGCCATCACCAGTAGCACAGCCACGTTGTAAGACCAGTAGTAGTCTGTCGGTTGATACTGCATCAGGATTGTGGCATCGGTCAAAGCTTCCGCCCATCTGCCTTGGCGCCCCATGAGGTCCAGCCGGTGAGCCAGCACACCGGAACAAGCTGGTTCCTTCAGGAACCTGGGGCTCAGAACCTCAGCCAGGACCTGGCCGGCTTCGGGATATTTTCGCTGGGCGACAAGAGCATGGTACAACTCCCCATATTCCCACAAAGCTTGCGGGTCGTCATTTCCTGACCGTTTACGCCGCAAGGCCAACACTTCGCGAAACACGGTCTCCGCCTTTGACCAATTAGTCTCAGCTTCGTAAACCAAACCTATATTGCTCAGCGTATAAAGCGTATCCGGGTGGTCGTCGCCCAGAAACTTACGCTGTAGGGAAAGGGCTGCGCTCAAGACAGAATACGCATCCTCCAGGTTCCCTCGCTGTCGCATGCTATTGCCGAGATAGCAGAGAGAAATGGCCACGTCCGGGTAATTGTCCGAAACCTTTTGCCGCAGCGCGAAGGCTTCCCGTTTCAAGGCTTCGGCCTCCTTCTGCTTCCCATTGCCAGCTGCCGCCCAGGCAAGATCGTAGAGCGCGCCCGCAACCGATGGATCTTGGGAGCCGAGCAGTTTGCGGCGCAGCGCCAAAACCTCACGCGCTGTAGCTTCGGCTTCCGCCCACTTGCCGGTGTCGCCCAGAATAATAATAAGGTTCCGAAGCGAATCTATCACCTCCTGACTTTCGTTTCCGAACATTCTCTGCCTGGTCGCCAGTGCCTCGCGCTCCAAGGCTTCTGCTTCCGAGAATTTCCCATTATCATTACATGCGTGAGCCAAATTGTCTTTCGAAGTGGCGACGTCCGCATTCTCATCGCCAAAGCGTCGCCGCCTGATCTCAAGCGCTTCGCGGTTTACTTGTTCAGCCTCCAGCATTTTGCCGTTCGCTATGAGCGCTAGGCCTAAATCGTTAAGCGATGCCGCTGCCTCTGGACTTTCTCGTCCGAAGCGTTTTCGACAGAGTTTCAGCACCGCGCGCTGCATTTCTTCGGCCTGGGGATACTGCCCAGTTCTCTCATAAGCTGTGCCGATGACGCTTCGCAGTTCTGCTTCCACTCCCGGTTGATTCGTCAACTCCTTGCCGACGCGTGCGGCGGCTTTATCCAGGATTTCGCGTAAGATGGCCGTATCTCTGCCGTTGGCAAGGTTCGGATCGAGGCCTTTGAGCATGTCTTCCAGAAACTGCTTGACCTGTTTCGCCTCGTGCTGCGACTGCCGCTCGTGGGCAAGAGATGCCGAAACAACGATCAAGCTTACGACGAGGAGGGTTGCAATTACTCCAATTCCGATGAATAGAAGTCTGTTGCGCCGGACCGTCTTCTGGAATTTGTAAAGCCTGCTGGGGGGGCGCGCGAAAACGGGCTCGTTCTCCAGAAAGCGTTTGACGTCCATCGCCAAACCGTTGGCCGTTTCGTAACGACGAGTGCGATCCTTTTCCAGTGCCTTCATCGCTATCCAGTCCAGGTCCCCGCGAATGGTATGAATCAGTCGGGGCGGCTCGGATTGGCGTTGCTGTGCTACCATCGTTAAATCGACGCCGGCCATTTTAGTTAGACGCGTAGACGGGCGCAGCGGTTCTTGTTCACGAATCACCCTGCGGATTTCGTCGAGGCCAGCCTTCAGCAACTCCTCCGTTTCAAAAGGTGTCGAGCTGGTCAACAACTCGTAGAGGAGGACCCCCAAGCTATAAATGTCCGTGCGAGTGTCGACGTCAACACTGCTGAGCGCCGCCTGCTCCGGGCTCATGTAAGCAGGAGTGCCGATGAGCATTTCGAAGGCCGTGAAAACCGTTTTGTCGGTCAAACGCTGATCCGTCGTGGCTTTGGCAA
>JAUTWY010000612.1 GCA_030838305.1 Acidobacteriaceae bacterium | reverse complement strand
CGCCCGAACTGGTGCGCGACGAAGTCGCCCGCGGGCGAATGATTATTCCCGCCAATATTAATCATCCGGAACTGGAGCCGATGGCGATTGGCGTGGCTTCGCTGTGCAAGATCAACGCCAACATCGGCAATTCGGCAGTCACGTCGGAAATCAAAGAAGAGCTGAAAAAACTTCACACCGCAGTGCATTACGGGGCGGATACGGTGATGGACCTCTCCACCGGCGGTGACATTCACGAGATTCGCGAAGCGATTCTGCGCAATTCTCCGGTGCCCATCGGTACGGTGCCGATTTATGAAGCTATCTCGCGCGTGAAGCGGGTTGAGGATTTGAACGCGGCAGTGATGCTGGAAGTGATCGAAGAGCAGGCCGCCCAAGGCGTGGATTACATGACGATCCATGCGGGAGTGCTGATCCAGTATTTGCCGCTGATTTCCAAGCGGATTACCGGAATCGTGAGCCGAGGCGGCGCCATCCTCGCGCAGTGGATGGCTTACAACCACAAGCAGAATTTTCTTTACGAGCGTTTCGACGACATCTGCAAGATTTTCAAGAAGTACGACGTCAGCTTTTCTCTGGGAGACGGCCTGCGTCCGGGGTGCGTGGCTGATGCCAGCGACGAAGCCCAGTTCGCCGAGCTGAAAACACTAGGCGAGTTGACGAAGGTGGCATGGCAGCACGACGTGCAAGTGATGATCGAAGGCCCCGGCCACGTGTCGATGGATAAGATTAAGGAGCAGGTGGAGAAAGAAGTCGAACTCTGCCACGAAGCACCGTTCTACACGCTGGGACCGCTGGTTACTGACATCGCTCCCGGCTATGATCACATTACGTCGGCCATTGGCGCGGCGATGATCGGATGGTACGGCGCGGCCATGCTGTGCTACGTGACCCCCAAGGAGCATTTGGGGTTACCCAACGAAAAAGACGTGAAGGACGGCATCATCGCCTACAAGATTTCCGCCCACGCCGCCGACATTGCCCGGGGACGTCCCGGCGCACGCGACCGCGATGACGCGTTGAGCTATGCGCGGTATAAGTTCGACTGGGAAAAACAATTTGCTTTGTCTTTGGACCCCGAGACGGCACGCTCGATGCACGACGAAACTTTGCCTGACGACTTCTACAAAGAGGCAGCCTTCTGCTCCATGTGCGGCCCGAAATTCTGCTCGATGAATTATTCGTCGAAGGTGGACGAGTACAACAAGCAGGTGCATGGGATCGAGAAGAAGGATTATTCAGAGTTGGTAGAGAGGCTGGTTTCGCTGAAATGATAGTTCGTCTTGCTGAGACCGTGGAGACATCTAAACTTCCTGTGCGTCCGGGAAATCGCGTACCCATCGTCACTCAACCCAGCCAGTTCGCCGATGCCGCACGGATGGCCCGTACAGCCAGAGCGAGGAACATCGTACAGTAAAAAGGATTACGACCAACTTCACTCGGACTTCTGTGAGGTTTGTCAAGGACGTTGTGATCGCCGAAAGAAGAAGGTCACCCCAGCCCAGCCCAAACGATGACCTTCCTGGATCAGTTGTTCAATCGAGATGTCATGCAGGGGAGTACGGTTTTCCGCAACAAAGTCGAACATTTCCCGCGCCGCCGCCTCATAGCAGCCATTGCCGCCCGTTGCAATTGACGAGTGTTCCCGTTCCCGCAGAGTCTCCAGGGCCTTCGCAATTACTTCCTCCGCAGATCGAGAATTCCCTGACCTCAACTCGTCGTTGACGATGCGTTCCTGCTCAGGCGGTAGATTTATATTCATGCACGCAAACTCCGGTGCCGACGATCAAATAGCAGTTTTCCTGAGCGATTTCGCCGCAGTTTACGTCCGCTCACCGGCGCGATTCCTTCGTCCAGTCTTCGACTTTCAGTTTCTTAGTTCGTGCAAACGCATGATCGTTGGTGACAAGGACCGCATTCACCGCAAGCGCATGCGCGGCAATCATGACATCAAGGTTACCCATTGGCTGGCCCTCGCGTTCCAGCACGGCACGAAGCAGGCCGTACCGCCGGGCTGCGTCTGAATCCCAGGGGAGGATTGCCACGTGCAGCAGGAAATCCTCGATCAAGGAATGCAAGCGGACGGCATGAGGGAGCCGCGCGGCTCCAAAACGCAACTCGCCTTCGGTAACAGCAGAGATGGCGAGCTGCGCCATGGGAATTTTCACAAGGCGATTATCGACTGCCGGACTATTCCCCTTGATGATGCAGCTCGCGATATTGGTGTCGAGCAGGTAGAGGGTCATCGCCAACCAGCCGAGTCACCGGACAGGTCAGAACAGTTCGCGCTTCTGCGGAACTTCGTCCTTACGATCTGACATGAACTCATCGGGGACATTTGCCTCTTGCCGGAGTTGGAAGAAACTGTCCCATGACTCGGGACGCCGCGAGAGAATCACGTCTCCGGTAGCTTCATCCTGGCGAATGAAGACCTCGCTGCCTTCAAAACGGAAGTCGGCAGGCAACCGAACCGCTTGGCTTCGGCCATTGAGAAACAGTTTTGCAGAGCGCGGCACGGGCATTCTCCCAATTGATATATACCATAGTGTATCACATGGAGTCAAGAACTAATCGCAGTCTACTTCCCTTCCAGCGTAATGTCCCCCACACCCACGTGTGCCCGCAGTTCGTATTTGCCTTCGCCGCGATACTTCAACGTCTTGCCTAGCCAGCCGCTGGTTTCGCCGTAGCCGTCGCCGTTCACGTCGCCGATGCTGGTGCTGGCGCGCACCAGGTGATAGTCCGCGCGCCCGACCACGACTCGGATGTCGCCCACGCCCAGCTCCAGATCTTTATCGCCCGTAATGCTGGCGACGGTGAGATCGCCGACCTTTTCATGCACATCCAGGTTTGTGTTTTGCGGCACCTCAAGCTCCACGTCGAACTGGGTGTTTCCACCGGATGGAGCGTGGAACTCGATTCGGGCTTCGCTGCCGCGGACTTCGAAGTCCACGTGCGCCTCTTTCAATTGAGTTTCCCGCCGAGACTTAACTGTGTAATGAAGGCTGATGTTGTTGGAATCGCCGCGCGTGATGCGCACATCGCCCACACTCAGGCGCACGTGAAGCATGCCACCGGCCACGAAATCGCGAGCCTGATCGTGACTCTCTTCGTAATCCCAATGGTCCGAAGCCGCACAAAAAGGCACCAAGAAAAGAAAAACAAGAACTGTCTTGTGAACCGCAGCCAAGCGAACGGAAGACCTTCCGGGCATGAAACACCTCCAGAGCGCGCCGGCACCTATTAACGGTACGCGTATGTGGCAGCTGAGGTTCCATCAAAATGAGGTTCGATGGACGCAGTCGCGGGCGAGGGCGCCCGCGCCACACGAAGCTAGCTCTTGAAGTCCGCCACTCCGTCCCACACCAGTTGGACGGCGATGGCGAGAATCAGAAAGCCAAAAATCTTGTTAATG
>JAUTWY010000605.1 GCA_030838305.1 Acidobacteriaceae bacterium | reverse complement strand
GGCTTCGTAAGTCAATCTGAAGCGAGCGGATGGGCGGCGGCGGATCAGCCGGAACGGGCTATGACCCCTAGTTCTACAGCCGCCAACGAGTCTCTGCTCGACGCCTATTCCCGTGCAGTCACCAGTACGGTGGAGCGTGTCAGTCCTTCGGTGGTGAATATTGAAGTGCATCAGGCCGCCGGCAGCACGCGTTCCGGGGAGCCGCGCGAACGGCGTGGCGGAGGGTCGGGATTCGTATTCACGCCGGATGGCCTGATTCTCACCAACAGCCACGTGGTGCATGATGCCCGCCGCATCGAAGTAACTCTGGCGGACGGCCGTCGCATGCCGGCGAGCGCGATTGGGGACGATCCGGCAAGCGATCTCGCAGTGGTGCGAGTCGACGAGCCCGGTCTCACTGCGGCTGCGCTCGGAGATTCGCAGCACCTTCGTGTCGGGCAGTTGGTGGTGGCGATCGGAAATCCGTATGGATTTCAGTCCACGGTGACGGCGGGCGTGGTGAGCGCGCTGGGACGCTCGTTGCGGTCGTATTCGGGACGGTTGATCGATGACGTCATCCAGACGGACGCGGCGCTGAACCCTGGAAATTCCGGCGGTCCGTTGGTGGATTCCGCTGGGCGAGTCGTGGGCGTAAACACGGCGACCATCTTGCCGGCGCAGGGAATTTGTTTTGCCATCGGCATCAATACCGCGAAGTTCGTCGCGAGCCGCCTGCTGCGGGATGGACGTATTCGTCGCAGCTATATTGGCGTCTCCGCGCAGACTGTGCCCGTGCATCGCCGCGTGGTGCGTTTTTATGATCTTGCGAAAGAGTCGGGCGCGCTGGTTTTGTCGGTCGAAGAGAATAGTCCGGCGAAGCGGGCAGGGCTGCGCGATGGCGACATCATCGTTGCACTGGAAGGCCATCCCGTAGCCGGCGTGGACGATCTGCACCGCGTGCTGACTGACATTCCCGCCGGCGCAAGTTGCTCGCTCGCGGTGCTGCGGCATACAGAGAAGCTGGAGCTGAAGATCGTTCCGGAGGAAGCGAAATAGCTTTGTGTGGCGCGGGGCGCCCTCGCCCGCGAATCATTCGAACGTAATCAGCGGCAGATTCCTTGTAAATCTGGCGGGGGCGGTGCGGGAATGATATCCAATTCGCCGCGCCAACCAGTGCACCCATGGGCCACAACGCTCCGCGCGGTGCTGCTTTCGAGTTCGCGGGCTCTGGTTTTTGCCCGCTCAAGTTGCGCGCTGCCCAATTCTGCTTCGAGCCCTTGCAAGTCTGTCGAGTTAGCCTTAAGGCCACCGTCGTAGCTAACCAGCATCCAGACATAGGCTTCAACCTTATCCAAAGGCGCCCCTTGACCATCTCGAAGCAGAATGGCGAGCTGCCGCTGCGCCTGCGGCAATCCTTGCTGTGCAGCCTGCCGGAATCGATCTGCAGCGCGGGTATAGTCATTGCGTTCGAGCGCAATTTTACCGAGGAGATATTCTGCAAAGGGGTCACCATGCGCACTGGACTTCTCCAGCCAGCCAGTGGCCTCGTTCAGGTCGCGAGGAGGCACTGCGCCGAGGTAGATCACACGACCCACCAGCCACTGTGCGAGAGGATCATTCTGCTGGGCTGCTTTCTTGTACAACTCCAGAGCTTCGCGAGGATCTGAGGTGGTGATGCGCCCGGTTTCGTACAGATATCCGAGTGCGACCTGTGCAGGAGCGAATCCAAGGTCGGCGGAGCGGCGGAAGTAGTCGATTGCGTTCTGGCCGCTCCGCGTAGCGGTGCTGCCCTCCAGCGCATTCATTCCTTTTTCAAACAATTCCTTTGCCTTCAGTCCGGACGCTGCCGTCTGCCCAGGGCTGGCTGCGCAAACCAGAACGGAACAGATCACCAACATCGTGAATCCAAGGTTTCGCATAGCCCACTTTCTATTAAAGAATGATCGTTTAAGGGATGATCGTGCGGCCCGTGCCCGGTGTCAAATGGCCTTCGGGCGCTGGCCGAGCGTAATAACCCTCATTGCAACCCGCTTCCCGGCTGTGTTAGCTTCTATCCGAAGGGGATCACTTTGCAGCACAAAGTTCCCGCCGGGCTGGATCGGAAAGAAACGGAAGTCTACCGCCATCTGGATCCAGGACGGCTCCCAAAACACATCGCGATCATCATGGACGGCAACGGGCGCTGGGCGAAACGGCGCCACATGCCGCGCGTGGCCGGACATCGCGCCGGAGTTGCCGCCGTGCGGTCAACCGTAGAGACAGCGGCGCGCGCCGGCATCCACGCCATCACGCTGTACGCTTTCTCGGAAGAAAACTGGAAGAAGCGGCCGAAGAGCGAAGTTGATTTTCTGATGCGCCTGCTGAGCCGCTATCTGAAGGCCGAAGTTCCTACACTCAACGAGAACAACGTTCGTCTGGAGTACATCGGGCGGCAACACGAACTGCCGGAGGATGTGCAGGAGCGCATGGCCTGGGCCAGAGAGAGCACGGCGCACAATACCGGCACGGTGCTGACATTGGCACTGAACTATAGCGCGCGCAGCGAACTGGTCGACGCATTTCGCTCCATGGTCAACTCAGCCTCGCAGAATGGCGGTCTCGAGCATTTACGAATCGACGAAGACACTGTCGGCCATCACCTCTACACGCGGCACCTGCCGGATCCGGATCTGGTGGTGCGCACTTCGGGCGAGATGCGGCTGAGCAATTTTCTGCTTTGGCAGCTGGCTTATTCCGAGATCTACGTGACTCCAACTTTGTGGCCCGATTTTCGCGGCGTGCATCTGCTGGAAGCGATTGCCGAGTATCAGAAGCGAGAACGGCGCTACGGCGGTCTGAACCATGGGGATGGGCATGCGGAACCCGCTAAGGCTCACAAGTAAACGCTCTTCCTAGGTGGATAGTGCAACAGCAGGTTCTCACCGGGCGTTCAGCCCGGTTCGCAATGACCAGAGTTAGGTAAGATGGACGCACCTTGCTGAAGCGCGTCGTAACCGCGGTCGTTCTGATTCCGATTGTGATGTTGCTGGTGCTGCGCGCACCCCTGCCCGTACTAGCGGTGGTGGCGGCAGCGGTAGCGCTGATCACAGTTCAGGAATTTTTGAAACTGACGGAATCCCATGGCGTTCAGCCCATGCGCTTGCCAACCTACGTTTTTGTGGGAATCTTGTTTCTGTTCTTGGCGGCGACCGCGGCTGGCGAAACGCCACAACTTTCCTCGCTAAAGTTCGTCGTCGGGATAGGATTCGCCTGCGCGATTGCGCCTTTTATTTTTCTGACAATCACCATGCGGCGGGCGGAGA
>JAUTWY010000590.1 GCA_030838305.1 Acidobacteriaceae bacterium | reverse complement strand
GCATGCCGTCGGTGAGTTGGAGTTCTCCGCCGGCGCCGCTGGCGGTATTGGCGAGGCAGTCGAAGATCGCGGGAGTGAGGATATACCGGCCGATGATGGCCAGGTTTGACGGCGCCTCTTCCGGCTTAGGTTTCTCCACCATATTCTTGATTTCGTAGAGGCGTTCGCCGAAGCGGCTATCGACAGGCTTGACGTCGAGCACGCCGTAGGAAGAAATCATTTTGCCTGCGATGATCTGAGTGGCGAGGACTGAGCACTGCATCTGGTCGAAGACTTCCACCATCTGCTTGAGGCATGGAACTTTGGCATCGATCACGTCATCGGCGAGGAGAACGGCGAAAGGTTCGTTGCCGACCAGTTCGCGCGCCATCAAAACGGCGTGACCGAGGCCGAGCGCCTCTTTCTGGCGGACATAGGCGACGTGCATCATGTCGGAAATGGAGCGCACGATTTTGAGCAAGTCAGTCTTGTTGCGCTCCTCGAGCATTTTTTCGAGTTCGTAGCTGACATCGAAGTGATCTTCAATGGCCTGCTTGCCGCGGCCGGTGATGATCAGAATCTGGTCGCAGCCTGAGGCCATGGCCTCTTCCACGCCGTACTGGATGATCGGCTTATCCACCAGCGGAAGCATTTCTTTGGGTTGGGCCTTGGTTGCGGGCAGAAAGCGTGTGCCGAGGCCGGCGGCGGGGAATACGGCTTTGCGGACTTTCATGGTCATAAGTGCAGTCGTTCGTCGGTGGTCGTTAGTCGTTCGCAGTTTGAATTCGGTTGCCGGACAATTGTACGCGGGGAGTTTCTGGCTGGCGATACAGGGTGCGTGGTAGAACGCGCGTGTCACGATTTGCAATCCGTAAGGAAATCGCTTAGCTTTCTCCCTTCCCACGGTACAGGCCGCAGAAGGAGCACTTCGTATGAAGGCTGGGAGAGTTTGCGTTGCACTGGCATTGGCGATGGTCGCGGGCTTTGCGCAAAGTTCGTTTGACGCGGAGAAAGCCCGGGTGCTGTCGCTTGAAAACGCGTGGAACCAGGCGGAGAAGAACAAAGACCGGAAGGCGGTCGACGCGCTGCTGGCGCCCACGTTTGCCTACACCGATTCCGACGGGTCGTTCATGAGCAAGGAGCAATACCTCGCAAGCATTACGGCGGCCAGTTATCGTCCCGATCAGATCGTGAATGACTCGATGGAGGTGCATCCGTACGAACATGCGGTGGTGGTCACGGGGACTTATCGGGAAAAGGGTGCGGAGAAGGGGAAGGCATACAGCCGGAAGGGAAGGTTTACCGATATGTGGATTCAGGAGCGGGGCGCGTGGCTGTGCGCGGCGAGTCATGAGACGTTGATTGCGGGGCGGTAGTTCGTTGGGTAGTTGATCGTGAGGAAAACCTGCGGCTCAAGCCGCTGTTAATCTTTGGTCAGTCTTACGGCGCGGCTGAAGCCGCGGCCTTTGAAACCTTAAGCCTGGCGAGGTTGAGAGAGGCAGTCGAGCTTCGCTCGCCCGGACAGCCGAGGGCGGCTGTCCCCACATGTGGCAACTAGTCTCCACTGGATCTGCAACTTAGGCGGGGCCGGTGGCGGAGGGCACTGCGGGGGCGGTTTCGGCGCTGGCAAGTTGTTCGAGGATGGTGCGCAGGGCGCGCAGGACTTCCTCCGCGACTGTTGCTTTCAAGACAAATTTCAGCATGCCGTCGGGAGTGAACTGGGCGCCGCGCTGGGCGGAGACGAAGCGAGCGAGCTGCTCGGGGTCTACGGCGGCGTTTTGCTGGAACTTGAGGGTGATGGAGTCACGCTTGCGCTCGATGGCGTTTACCCCGACTTTCATGCACAACAGTTTCAGCGAAGCGTAGTCGAGCAGATTGCGGACGGCAGGGGGAGGCGGGCCGTAGCGGTCTTGCAACTCGGCGGACACGTCGGTGAGTTGCGATTCAGTTTCAACGCGGGCGACGCGTTTATACATCTGCAAACGCTGATTTTCTTCAGGGACGTAGTCCGCGGGAATGCGAATGTTGAGGCCGAGATTGAGCTGGGTTTCGGCTTCGTCGGGCGCGGCTTCCCCTTTCATCTCACGTACGGCACGCTCGAGCATTTGAGTGTACAGCTCGAAGCCGATGGCTTCGATGTGGCCGCTCTGCTCGCCGCCGAGCATGTTGCCAGCCCCGCGGAGTTCGAGGTCGAGGGCGGCGATTTTGAATCCGGCACCGAGGTCGGAAAATTCTTTGAGTGCGGCGAGGCGGCGGCGCGCGATGGGGGTGAGCTCGATTTCCGGCGGCAGCATGAGATAGGCGTAGGCGCGGCGGCTGGAGCGGCCCACGCGTCCGCGGAGCTGGTAAAGCTCGGAGAGGCCGAGGCGGTCGGCGCGGTTGATCAGAATTGTGTTGCAGAGCGGAATGTCGAGACCGTTCTCGATGATTGTGGTGGAAACCAAAATGTCGGCTTCGTGATGCATAACTTTCAGCATGACTTTTTCGAGTTCACCTTCCGACATTTGTCCGTGGCCGACGATGATTCGCGCGGGCGGCACAAGCGCCTGAAGTTTGGCCGCGATTTCGAAGATGGTGTCGACGCGGTTGTGAACGAAATAGACCTGGCCGCCGCGCTCGAGTTCCTGCTCGATTGCGGACTGGATTAATTTTTCGTCCCAACTGGCGACGACGGTCTGGATCGCCATGCGATCTTTCGGCGGAGTTTCGATCACGCTCATGTCGCGCAGGCCGACCAGGGACATGTGCAGAGTGCGCGGGATGGGCGTGGCCGACATGGTGAGGACGTCGACCTGCTTGCGCATTTGCTTGATGCGCTCTTTGTGGCGGACGCCGAAGCGCTGCTCTTCGTCGACGATGAGGAGGCCGAGGTCCGAGAATTTGATGTCTTTGGAAAGAATGCGGTGAGTGCCGATGAGGACGTCGATTTTGCCCGCTTCGGTTTTTTGCAGAATTTCTTTTTGCTGCTTCGGCGTGCGGAAGCGGCTGATCATTTCTATCGTGACGGGGAACGGGGCGAAGCGCTGCTTGAAAGTTTCGTAGTGCTGGAAGGCGAGCACGGTGGTAGGCGCGAGTACGGCGACCTGTTTGTTGTCGCTGATGGCTTTGAAGGCGGCGCGCATCGCCACTTCGGTTTTGCCGTAGCCGACGTCGCCGCAGAGCAGGCGGTCCATGGGCTGCGTGGATTCCATGTCGCGAATGACGTCTTTGATGGCCTGGGCCTGGTCTTCGGTTTCGCTGAATTCAAAAGCGTCTTCGAACTCGCGGAACCATTCGTTCCCGGGCGGAAAGGCATGTCCCACGGCGGTTTTGCGTTCAGCGTAAAGTTTTAGCAGTTCGTCGGCCATGTCTTTCATGGCCTTCTTGACGCGAGACTTCGTCTTCGACCAGGCGGCGGTTCCGAGATGACTCAATACCGGCTTGGCGCCTTCGGAGGACCGATATTTCTGAACCAGATCGAGGCGAGTGAGCGGGACGTAGAGGCGTGCGGCTTCGGCGAATTCAAGCAACATGAATTCGGCAGGACCGTCGCCGTGATTGATTTCTTTCAATCCCTGGTACTGGCCGATGCCGTGTTCGACGTGGACGACGTAATCGCCGACTTGTAGATCGCGGAAGTCGGAGAGGAAGGCGGAGACTTTGGATTTTGAACGCTGCGGACGCGAGGCGACAGATTCGGATTCGTCAAAAAGATCGCGCGCGCCGAAGATGGCGAGATTGGCCTCGGGCAACAGGACGCCGTCGGGGACATAAGCGCTGGCGAGAGTGGTGGTGAAAATTTCTCCGGCGAAGTAGCTGGTTTCGTCGGCATAGCTTTCGCCGCCGCGGGTGCGGCTGCCGAGCTTGAAGGAGACGTTGTATTCGGTGAAGACGTCGGCAAGGCGCTCGACTTCTCCGATGTTGGGGACGGCGAAGAGGACGCGCTTGCCATCGGCGTTCAGTTTCTGGACTTCTTCGAGCATGGCGGGAACCGCGCCGTGGAAGCGGGGCGACGGCTGAGCGAGGAATGTGACCGAGTTTTCGTTCCCATCGCGGGTGATGCCGAGGTGCTCGATGTCTGCGCCGGGGAGCGCAGCGGTTTTTTTCCACCAGTCGTCCGGGGTCAGGTAGAGATCTTCGGGGCGGACGAGATTGCCAACGCCGCTGCGCTCGTGAGCTTCGGAGACGCGAGTCCAGAAGCGGTCAAACTCCTGCTTGAGCAATTCGGTTTCGTCAAGCACCACGGAGGCGCGGGGGATAAGATCGAAGATGGTGCTGTCGGCGCCGGCGACGGGAGTATAGAACTCCCAGCCGGGGAAAACGTTCAATCCGCCGGCGCGCACGGCGGCTTCCACAATTTCTTCTGAACCTTCTATTCGTTTGCCACTGAGGCGGGTGTGAATGGCAGCGAGAAGATGTTCGCTGACGGGAGTCTCGGTGAGCGGCAGCAGGAGGGCCTCGTCAACGGGAGTGGAAGAGCGTTGCGAGGCGGGATCGAACTTGCGAATGGAATCGGCTTCGTCGCCGAAGAACTCGATGCGCAGCGGGCGGTCGGCTTCGGGGGAGTAGACGTCGAGGATGCCGCCGCGGACAGCATACTGGCCGGGCATCTCGACGACGTCGGTCGAAGTGTAGCCGACGGTGTTGAGGTGAACGAGCAGGGCTTCGAGATCGAAGGACTCGCCACGGCGGATAGTGCGAGCGAGGTCGGAATAGTAATCGCTGGACCGCAGGCGGATGGCAGTGGCCGCGACGGGGGTGACCACGATGGCGGCGGCGCCGGTGGCAATTTTCCATAAAGCGGTGGCGCGTTCTTCCTGAAGTTCGGGATGTGGCGAAAGATTTTGGAATGGAAGCACGTCGCGTGCCGGGAGGGAGATGATTGAGTCAGGGTCGCCGGCTGAAGTGAGTTCGCAGAAGCCGCGGAGGATGGGAATGTAGTCTTCCACGGCGCGGTTATCGTTTACGACAAAGATCAGAGGGCGTGCGGCGGCACGCTGAAACAGCATGAGCAGCAAGGCTTTCGCGGTGGGAGTGAGACCGGAGACACGAATACGCCCCGCGCCCTCCTTGAG
Organism: Acidobacteriaceae bacterium; assembly: GCA_030838305.1. GTDB lineage: Bacteria > Acidobacteriota > Terriglobia > Terriglobales > Acidobacteriaceae > Sulfotelmatobacter. Next base: position 5,141 of record JAUTWY010000590.1, on the reverse strand, counting down.
GTGGGAGGCAACACGCGTGAAGACGGGAAGCTTTTCTACGTCCACGAAGAGTTCGCGGACGAAGGGAAGAAGCATGCAGGATTATTTTAGCAGGAGCGGGCGCTGACTTGGTCCACTCACCAACGCTTGGACGGGACGGCGGGAAGCATGGAAGACACGCAGAATTTCGATCACTCCCCGTCGCACGCGGTAAGGAATTAGGTGCCGCGTTCTGGGTACCAGCAATTCACGTGTACCCGCCACCCGGCCAGGACGGCCCACGGCTGGCTGCGTGGACAGCAGAGTCACTGCCTCCATGAGACGCCGTACAACTAACCGGGCTGCAGCCGGATCATCGGCCGCAATATGACTGACTTCGTCGTCGAAGTTTTTCAGGGCGGTTCTGAGCCACTTAATCTGTGTGGCCATCCCAGTTGTCCGTGAGCGTCGTCACGTCTCGATCGCTGGCGAAATCGCCCGCATTGGCCTCAGCAATTGCCGAGCGAATCTCCTGAATTTGCCACTCGTTTGTCTCGACATACTCGCGAATGGCCTCTGCCGCGAGGAATGATTTGGTGCGACGGGTGGCTTCGGACAGGCGCTCAAGCCGGTCTTTCACCGCAGATTCCAGCCGGATGGTCATGGTAGTCGTCATTGAATTCACTGTTGTGGTGATATGTACACATTATAGCACAGAACATAGGGCTAAGCGAGGGCCGGCGAGCTTCGCTCTGCCGGGACAGCCGAGGCGCCTGTCTCGACGTGATTCGTTACTGACGCAGCAGGGGCCGGGTCAGACAGGTGGGGCCGCCACTGCCGTTGATGCAGATCTCGGTAGCGGGGAAGGTGCGGAGGTCGAAACCGGCTTGGCGGAGGCGGGCATTCGTCTTGGAATTTTCTTCGATAGCGAGAAGGCGATTGTTTCCCAGCGCGAGGACGTTGCAGGCGAGTGTGTCGCGCTCGGAGGGGACGATTTCGATGAATTTGAACCCGCGAGACTTGAGGAGTTCGACGGTTTCCACGGCGAGCCAGGGGAGGTCGACCAGAGCGGTGTGGTCGTCGAGCAGGCTGATCAGCGACATCAGGTGCAAACACGCGGACGGGCCCGGGCCGTAGGGGAGCTGAGCCGCAATAACTTCCACACCGTGGGGAGCCAGAAGACCTCGCATCTGCTGGATGCCGGCGGGGTTGGTGCGATAGCCGTGACCGATGACGAGAGTTTTCGAGTCGAGCCACACGATGTCCCCGGCTTCGGTAGCGCCGGGAGGCGTGATCGCGCCGAGCGTAGGAATGTCGAGACTCTCGCAGAACGAGGAGTGGTGCGGGCCTTCAGCTACGCGGTTTGGCTTGCCGGGACGCATCACAATCACGCCGTAGTCGGTAGGGAGAGATGCGTCGTGCGTGTAGACGGCATCGAGAGAGAGATCGGGCGCGCCGGGCATCTCGAGAATTTCTGCGCCTGCGGATTTCAATTCGCGGCAGAGGGCTTCATGCTGAGCTTGAGCTTGTGCGAAGTCGGGAGCATGGTGGAAGCCTAGCTGTTGCCAGTGCGCTGCGCGGTCCGGTTGATTCCAGCCGGCGGTGCGGGGAGAACAGACCATAACGCGCTCCAGGGCGCCGACCATCGAGTGTCCGCTAAAACGCGTGCTCGTTACTGCTTCCGGCATTTCCCCCCCAAGGTTATGAAACTGCCAAGCCTGATAGGAATCTATATGGGCATGATGGCAAAAGCAATGTGGGACGGCGCGGTGCTGGCCGAAAGCGATGCGACAGTGGAGATTGAGGGGAATCAATATTTTCCGCCGGATGCGATTCGGAGAGAACATTTCAAGGCGAGCGATGCGCACTCGGTGTGTCCGTGGAAAGGAACTGCGAGTTATTACGACGTTGAAGTCAATGGTAAGCGGAATCCTGGCGCGGCTTGGTTTTATCCCCAACCGAAAGATGCAGCGAAGCAGATCAAGGGCTATGTGGCGTTCTGGAAGGGCGTGAAGGTAGAGAAATAGGCGGTGTTTGCCTGGGCACCTCAGCGGCTAGAGCCGGGTCTCATCGGAGAACTACTCTCGCAGCGCTGGACCCGCTGCGCCACCCAAACTCAGGCAGGTGTGGCTGCTTAGAATTCGACGTGGGCACGGAATGAGGGGACCACCACGGGGCCGCGGTCGCGATTGTAGCCGGGGTTTTCGATGTGTTGCAGGCCCGGAGCGAGGTAGATGCCGCGCCCGGCATGAACTGTGTAGTAGGACTCGAAGATGTTTTCGCGGCCGTAGTTCAGGTGGCCATCGCCGAGGAGGAAGCCAAGGCCGCCATCGGCGAGGTAGGTTTGGTGATCTTTGCAGATTGCGTTGGTGACGAAGGCGATGCCGGCGCGATCCTGCTTGCGGCGCCACCATGCACCGTTTGCGCCCAGTCCTCCAGCGAAAGTTTGGTCGACTTCGGTATAGGCGAAGGACTCGGTCTTGCCGCTATCCCAGCCGAAGCGTCCGAAGGCGGTCAGGTAGTGCGTGAGATTCTGTTCGAGGTTGACGCCGAAACCGAATTTGCGCGTGATGTGCCGGGGATGGTTCGTGATCTCCGGCACGGGCGTGAGGCCATCTTCGAAATTGGCAATCGCCTGACGATAGATGCCCATGTTGGCGTAATTGGTGTAGGTCAGGAGGCGGATCACTCCGGGCTTTTTGGGGATCACGCCATGGCGCAATTCATATTCAAAGTTTTCCGCGTGGACCTGCCATGGCTTCCATACCAGATCAATCCCATTTGCTACCTTGGGCATAAGCGCTTCGGCGAAGCGGAAGCCCCAGTTGCGATCTTCGAAGTCGGCGACGACGCCGACGGTGTAGCCCCGTGTATCGGCGGCGTAGTCGAAGGCGCCGTTGTTGTCGATGGTCCAGTTGGCGAATTGAAAGTGAGTGTCGGAGCCCGCGGAGTTGATGTCGAAGAAATCGGGCATGCTGAATTTGCCGATGCGGATTTCCAAGCGGCGGCGGGGCAATTCATCAAACAAAGAGAGAAAACTGCGCTGGTTTTCGACCTTATCCTTGCTCAGGGCAAACACTTTGTGAATCATGCCACGCCCCAAGTAAGGCGCTTTGCTTAAGGAAGGATTGCGCACAATATCGAGATTCGTATCGCCCGCGAGTCCCAAGCCCGTGCTGAGAGCGGCGCCCCCGGCCTCTTCGATGTCGACCAGAAGCTCTGTCGAACTATTGAGGCGTACGCCGGTATAGAGCGTCAGCACGCGCGATGTGGCTTTCTCGTAATTAGGCCTGAGACTGTTACCGCCGCTGTAGGCTGCATGAAATGGAGGATGAGTTTGGAAAATGAAATTCGCCTGGCCGGAGAGCCAGAAGCGCGTGTTCTTGAAGTGCGGCAACATCGTCTCGACACCATCGTCGGAGGGAGTGTCAGTCGCGTTGGACGGGGCTTGGGGAGCGGCGTCCGAGTTTCCCGGGGAAGAATCGGCCGGCTGTTGCGCCACCGCGCCGAGCGTCAAAGCGAGGACCATAACTGCCGTGACCAATGCCGCCAAGCAGTATCGCCGGGGATTGGTGAATCTAATTTTCCATTTCACGTTCACGATGTGGATAGGGTCTTAACGAGACGCCGCGTGGAAAAGTCGACCCACTTTCACACGAGATTCAAGCCGCGTGAGCAGAATAGCAAAAAGGACAGCCCGGAGCCCCCGAAGCTGTCCTTTGAAACCCTCCCGGTTAGAAGGGCGACGTGATGAACCTACGATATCTGCGCGATCTTGCGCGGTGATGGCAAAATCGTGAATATTGGGTTAATTTCTGCATGACGTCGCTGGTATAGTAAGCCGTCGCCGAGGTTGATCTCTTTTTTCTGGCGGGAGCACTTGATGCCGTCTACGACGTCTCGAAAGGTCGAGCAGTCGCGTCGTTTGCAGAAACGCGCCGAAAGCATGATTCCCGGCGGGGTGAATTCGCCGGTGCGTGCCTTTGGGTCTGTGGGGGGAGATCCGCCATTTATCGTGCGGGGCAAGGGCTCGCACATTTGGGACGCCGATGAAAACGAGTTCATCGACTATGTTGGATCGTGGGGACCGCTGATTCTTGGCCATGCCGCGCCGGACGTACTGGATGCCATTGTGGGCGCGGCTTGCAACGGCACGAGCTTTGGCGCGTCGACACCTTCGGAAGCCGACTTGGCCGAGTTGGTGCTGGCGGCGCTTCCGCCCATGCAGAAGGTTCGCTTCGTGAGTTCCGGAACCGAAGCGACCATGTCGGCGATCCGGCTGGCGCGGGCTTATACCAAGCGCAAATACATTGTGAAATTCGAGGGTTGCTACCACGGGCACTCTGACTCCCTGCTGGTGAAGGCGGGATCGGGCGTAGCGACGCTGGGGATCCCGGGATCGGCGGGCGTTCCCGAGGAATTCACCCAATTCACGCTGGCCTTGCCCTTCAACGACAGCAAGGCGGTGGAGTATGCCTTTCAGAAATTCAAACATCAGATCGCGTGCGTAATCGTCGAACCGGTGGTGGGTAATATGGGGTGCGTTCCTGCCGCGGATGACTATCTTGTGGCGTTGCGCATGATAACCGAGCGAGAGAAGGCTGTACTCATTTTTGATGAAGTGATGACGGGATTTCGCGTGGCGTTTGGCGGAGCACAGGAACTCTATAGTATTCGTCCTGATCTGACGACGATGGGAAAGATTATCGGCGGAGGGCTGCCGGTGGGCGCCTATGGCGGATCGAGCGAGATTATGAACCTGGTAGCGCCGCTGGGTCCGATGTATCAGGCGGGCACGTTGTCCGGCAATCCGCTCGCGATGGCAGCGGGGTGCGCGATGTTGAAACATTTGCGCGATCAGAAGCAGGAAATTTATCCGCGGATCGAAAAGTTGAGTCGAGAGTTGGTGGAGGGAGTGGCGGCGTCCGCTAAGGATGCTGGCGTGCCGCTGTGTTACAACCGGGTGGGGTCGATGTTTACCTGGTTTTTCACACCGGGGCCGGTGACGGACTGGGATTCGGCGGCGAAATCGAATACGGAAGCGTTTGGAAAATTCTTTCGCGGTATGCTCGACAACGGAATTTATTTGCCGCCTTCGCAGTACGAGGCGGCTTTTTTGGGCGCGACGCACACGGAAGAGGACGTTCAGCAGACTATTGCCGCGGCGAAGCAGGCGTTTGCGG
>JAUTWY010000581.1 GCA_030838305.1 Acidobacteriaceae bacterium | reverse complement strand
ACGAGAATTACGTTTTCCATGAATGAAGTTCACTGAATGACAGTGCTGCTGAGGCTTGCTGTACGACGGCCCCAAGCAGACCTGAAACGAAGCTTCAATTGTAAACAAATAAGGACGCGAATCCCGTCCTCTCTCTAGTGCCTTTCGAGTTTATTTTTGACTATTGTCGTTTCCTGGCGCTACATGCCCGTCCTTTAATCCTGCCTTCCGTTGCGCTGCTAATGCCTCACGTACGCTCCCACTCGGTTTCTTCGCTGGGGGTTCATTCAGTTCTCTGCCCATGGTTTCGAGATACACCGGTTCGATTTCCAATGCAATATTCGGCCACTGATAATATTCGCGGATGCGGCGCTTTGCGGCGAGTCCCGAAGTCTGATTCGCAATCAGGAATCGCAGACGGTCGTTCAAATCTGCAACATCTCCGCGCCCAGATGACGGCCATGCGACGCATTCACATTTCTCATCCCGCAATCGCAAAGGCTCCACTTGTCGAGTCCCGCGACCTCGTGGTGAGCGCTTTTGGCTCGGGCACCCATGAGATTTTCTGCATTTCCGATACGCGTTCCCGCTTGCTTTGCCGGTGCATTCAACGAGTCGCCGACGGCCATATCTGGGCCAACACCGAACAGATGACTTTCTTGGTTGATCTGGTTTCCAAAGTACCTTCGCTGCGGGTTCTTAATTCCCGGGCCGGCAGATGCTTACCCCTCGCGAAGAACAGGTTGTCGCCCTTGTAGCCGAGGGCCTGAGCAAATCGCGACACAGCCCGGGAACTGAGCCTTAGCGAGCACACCGTAAAAAAATACTTGTTTCGTATCTTCGACAAGCTGGGCATCTCATCCCGCGTAGAGCTCGTGCTCTACGCTGTCAATCGCGGCGCTCCACTCCAGCCCGAATGGCTTGCCGGGTGAATCATTCCACGCCGGACTCCTGACGAATTCAGCGATAAACGCAGCGCCGTAATTTGAAAAGCCGCGCCAACGCCTGTATAAATCTGGGGACGGAACTCCGTGCCTCAAGATCCTTCAATCCCCGCCTCCCCTCCTCCGCCACACAGCGCGACGATTGTCGCGGCGGGCCTTCTACTCGCCGCGCTGGCGCTGGTCGTTCTTTACACGAGCCGGGGAGCTTTCTTGAGTCCCGTAGCCTTAGTCGTGATCGCCGCCATCGGCGTGGCCGCGCTTCTCTTGCAACTCCGACTGCGTCCGGATCTATCTTCTTCAGTTCGTGCCTCGGCGCGAGGCCCACTTTGGCTCAATGGGGTGGGGGTTATCTTTGCCGTAGGGGCTTTGTTTGCGGATGTGCTTCACTTCAGCGCAACGTTTATGTCGATCACCGCGCTCGCCGCTGTCGTATCCTTTTCAGTCAGCGGCATCCTCCTCCTCAGCGCCATGCGCAAAACTCGCACTTGACCCGGCGGCGGGCGTCCGCCTCAGCCAAAACAGTTTTTCTTTGCGGGGACGTTCCATAAACCTCGCCTGCCACGGGCGGAAGCCGCATCAAGGCTTGAACTCCACTGCCACAGTTGTTTCCACGACCACAGCCTTGCCTTCAACGAGATAAGGCTCAAAACGCCACCAGCGCAGGGCCTCCATCGCAGCCTTGGCCAGTACGTCGGGACCGTTCAGCGGGTGTATCTCCACCACTGATCCATCCCGCCCAACGACTACGTCCAGTGCGATTACGCCCTCCAGTTTTGCTTTGCGGCCTGCCGCGGGATACTCAGGATCGACGCGGTGAGTTACCAATCTTTCCATGACATCGGATGGAACACGGAGTTCAGGCCGCTGCGCCTCGACTACCTCCGCATTCTTCGGCAGATCAGATTCCAGGTCTTTCCACCCTCGACGCCAGCGCCACCACAACCCGGCCAGTAAGGTCGCCGCCAACAGAAGAAAAAATATCCACGTCCGGCTGCGGCGCTGGCTGGCGGGAGGCTGCCCGCCTCCCGACCGTCCAATGTTGGAACCTTCGACGTTCTCTATCGGGACCGTCGGACGTACCGCGAGCTCCGGTTCCGCTTTCGCCTGTCCGGCCCAATCGCGAATCGCTGCCTGCTGCTCCAACGATAGTCCGACAAATTCCATGCCTGATCGCAGTTTGTCGTGATGACGCACTAGTGCTCGCGTACGCAACGGATCCGCCAGCGGTAGTAGGATCTCAATGCCCACCGTCTCACCGGGCAACAACTCTCCTGCCACAATGGCGGATATTCCTCCCTCGCCCAGATTCACCGAGCGTCCGGGCAACGTATCTGGGATGCCCGAACGCAGTACAGTGACATCCAATGGGGCCTGGACGCGGTAGCGCAGCCCGCGCCGTCGCGACGGCTGATCTCGCCACTGCTCTTGTGCCCTTGCTGCCATCTCAATGCCTCAGGTCTGTGGAAGGATAGTAAAGCAGCCAATCCAGGACAGAGACACAGAGAAAAACAGAAAAAGGGTTTCTCGGTGTCTCTGTGACTCTGTGGTGAAAGCATCTTCCGTGGGGAGCTCAATGTTCGCGCCGCAACTCGACTAACTCGCTCCCGTCCGCTACCAGCACGACGTTTGCCATGCCGATAAACAATCCGTGTTCCACGATCCCAGGCATATCGCTGAGTTGCCGAGCCAGACTGTCCGCATCTGGAATCTGTTCGAACCGGCAATCCAGAAGGTGATTACCCTCGTCGGTCAAATACGGATTCCCGTCCGCTTCTTGGCGCAAACTCACTTTCGCGCCGAGTGCCTCAATCTTTTTCACCACCACCGCCTGCGCGAACTTGATCACTTCCACCGGCAGCGGAAACCTTCCCAGCACCGGAACTCTCTTGGACGCGTCCACCACAATCACCAACTGCTTGGTCGCTGAGGCCACAATTTTTTCTCTGAGCAGCGCCCCGCCCCCGCCTTTTATCAACCGCAATTCAGGATCAACTTCATCGGCGCCGTCCACGGTCACATCGATCTGCTGACACTCATCCAGCGTAGTGAGCGGAATGCCGAGACTCGCCGCCTGCTGGCGTGAACGCACGGAAGTCGGGATTCCCCTGACATGGAGCCCATTTTTAACCGCATCGCCCAGCAGTTGAATGAAGTACGCCGCCGTCGATCCAGTGCCCAAGCCAACGATTTGACCATCCTTTACAAACCGCAAGCTCGCCCGTGCTGCCGCCTCTTTTTCCTGATCGTTGGCCATAAATGTCTTCGGTGGGTGGAACGTGAAAACTTCAGTTGTGCCCTCGCTATGCCAGACTCTTTTACACGAAAATCAGATATCCCGCCAGCGCCAACCCAAACAACACGGTTAGAATCGTCACCAGATCCACGATAAACCCCGCGGGCTCAAACTTCCCCTCATCCAGTTGCGCCCGCGTCTTTCGATAGCGCAACAATCCAGCTACCACCATCGCCACTCCAGCGAGAATCGAAATCATTCCCATCCAAACCGAAAACCCCGTGGACTTTGGAACTTGCCCCTGAAATTTTCCGAATTGCCTCAGTGCGATCGCAAAGCGCCCGATCGCGAATCCGAATACAACAATCGCGACGCTGGTCCGCACCCAAGCCAAAAATGTTCGTTCGTTGGCCAGATGATCGCGGGCTCGACTGGAATTCTCCAACACAGGGCCTCCCGGTGACGGCAGCATTATTCCACAGCCTTGGCCAACAGCGGTCCCGCGCCTGCAATGCCCTTGATCCACTGCTCTGGCACGCCGTGCCGCTGCTGGAGATACTCGGGACTGTTGTAGGAAACCCAGACCTTGCCGCCTTCATCTTCCGAGACGAGCGCCTTGAGCGGCAGATCAATCGCCAGCGACGGCGCGGCGATCATCAGCGGCGTCCCTCCCTTAGGACTGCCGAAGATAACCACTTTCGTTGGACGCATCTTCAGTCCAACCTTAGCTGCTTCGCCGCTGTGATCGATCACCATAAAAATCTGCAGCCCCTTTTGGGCGAGAGAGGTTTCGAGGCGTCGCACGGTTTCATCCACTGAATAATGGCTGGCAATTTGAACCAACCCGTTTGCTGACATACACCATCTCCCGTATCTGGAAAAAAGCGGGCCTTAATGCTCCGCAATCATCTTTCCCAAAATTTCTTTCAGAATCTTCGCCGCTACCGTCGCCGTCATCCCTGAAATATCGCGCGCCGGATTGTATTCGACAATATCCGCGCCAACAATTGTTCCCTCAATCGCATGGAGATGCCCAATCGCTTCGCGCACCGTCATTCCGCCCGGCTCGGGATGCGAGACACCCGGCGCGAACGCCGGATCAAGCACATCCAGGTCAAAAGAAATATAAACCTGCCCGCCAATCCTGAGGCGGTCATCGGCGGGGAGCGCGGACATCTGCACAATCTCGACGCCGAACTTCTTCGCCTGCTCCCGCTGATGCTGGTTGAGCGTACGTATTCCAATCTGGACCAGCCGCTTCGCCAGTCGGTTCTCCAGGATGCGCGCGAAGGGACAAGCGTGTGACACCCGGCTGCCTTCGAACTCATCATATAAGTCGGGATGCGCGTCGAAATGAACGATGGTCAACTTGGCATAGCGGGGAGCAAAGGCCTTCAGAATGGGATAAGTAACCGAGTGGTCCCCGCCCAGAGATACTGGACGCTCGTCCTTCTCGAGCAACGCGCCCACCGCTCGCTCAATCTCCGCAAAGTCCTGGTCTACTCGTTGACTCGAATTGTTCAACTTCAAATCGCCCGCGTCTACAAACGCACCCGCCGCTCCCACATCGATGCCCACCTCCGACCACGTGTTTGAAGCATCGCTTCGGAAAGCTTCGCGAATTTTTGCCGGCGCGTCCGCCGGCCCACGCAGGTAGGACGAGTTCACATCGAGGGGTACGCCGAGAACGGTTGGTATCAATCGAGTTGTCCCTTTATGCGGCGGCACTCGCGCAAGCTAGGCATCCGCATTCCAAGCCTTCTACGGAAATTACTGTATACAGTTTGGCAATCTGTGGATATTTCTTAATCTAAGCTTTACATATCTTTTGAAAAGGCTGACACCCCTCGAGTTGTGTCTCCAAGATTACTCAGACATCCTTCGCTTGTGGATTTTTTTTCATCGGGAATTCATCTCCGTGTCACCCGCCTGTAACTGCGCCCGGTTTACTTTGGCTTCTGTAGTTCTCTCCAAAGTCTTAACTGCTCCGCACATCTCAGGAGGAAATTCATGTCTTCGCCCAATATTCTGGAAAAAGTCAGACAGCACCTCGTGGTTGGCACCAGCCTGTATGCGCTCCTCGCCAACCTGGGAGCGCCGGTCACATCGGCGGCTCAAGAACCCACCAAGCAGTCCAAGACCGCCACGCCCATCAAGCACGTTATCGTCATCATCGGAGAAAATCGCACCTTCGATCACGTTTTCGCCACCTACCAACCGAAGCGCGGGCAAACCATCTCGAACCTGTTGTCAAAGGGCATCGTCCATTCGGACGGTACTCCCGGCCCCAACTTTTCACTAGCCAGCCAGTCTTCGGCCAGCGACTTCAGCACCGACGGTTATCAATTGAGTCCGTCCAGCAATGCTGCGTATTCAGTACTGCCTCCGGTCCTCGCCGGAGGATATACCACCCCGCCCTTCTCCGATGTGGCGACTGCCAAGTTTTATGAAAATGGTTTGCCGGACGACTATTACGTCTACCTGACCACTGGCGGCACCGGACTGAACCACGGAGATGTCGACACGCGCGTCCCCAACGCGACAACATTGCCCTCCGGCCCCTTCCAACTCACTTCCAATACACATCCGTACGATGTATATGACAACAGCCCGGTCCACCGCTTCTACCAGATGTGGCAGCAGTTTGATTGCAGCGCGGCCGGTGCTACAACATCGAACCCCAGCGGATGCAAGGGCGACTTGTTCCCGTGGGTCGAAGTCACGATCGGCGCCGGTTCCAACGGACTCACGCAGCCCGCCGGCTTCAACGACACCACCACCAAAGAAGGCTCCACCTCGATGGGCTTTTACAATATGCTGCAGGGC
>JAUTWY010000574.1 GCA_030838305.1 Acidobacteriaceae bacterium | reverse complement strand
TCGGAACGGTGACGGTAGCAAGAGAACGTGAATACTCTGTTACAGCAAGGTTACAGAAAGGTTAAAGTATTCTCTGTTGCATCAGAGTCATATTGGGGAATTTGGAATCACACTACGATTGTGAAATCTCACGGTCTCAGATGGAACATGCTCCACGAATCCGCGTCGGGACTGCCGGCTGGTCGTATAAAGACTGGGACGGGATTCTGTATCCGCCGGAGGTGACGCGGAAGAAGGTGCATCCGGTTGAATTTCTGGCGCGATTCTTCGACGTCATCGAAATCAATACCTCGTTTTATGGACACATACGGCCGGAGCTGGGGCGGCTGTGGTCGCGGAAGGCAGCCGCGGTCAATCCAAATTTTCTTTTCACGGCGAAGCTGCACCGGTCGTTCACACATTCTCCACTGGCGGTGATGGAACCAACTTCGGCGGCCAGCATCCGGCCGAATGACCGGGACGAACAATTTGCCCGAGAAGGTCTCGACTCGCTGGCCTCGGAAGGCAAGCTGGGCGCGCTGCTGATTCAGTTCCCAGTCTCGTTCAAGAACACAAGTCTGAACCGCGAATACCTGGAGGAGTTGTTACGGCAGTTCATCGAGTATCCGCGAGTGGTCGAAGTGCGGCACGAGAGTTGGGATAATCCGGAGACGATCGCCGAATTCATGCGCCACAATGTCGGTTTCTGCAACATCGATCAGCCGCTGCTGGGGCGTTCGCTCGGACCGACCGAGCATGTTACGTCGGGCGTCGGATACGTCCGCCTGCATGGCCGCAACTATGAGCAGTGGTTCGACAGCGATAACCGCAACGACCGTTACAACTATCTCTACAAGCCCGCGGAACTGGAGAAGTGGAGAGAAAAGGTCGAGAGCATCGCGCACCGCGCCGAATCGACATACGTGATTGCGAACAATCACTTTCAGGCGAAGGCCGCGGTAAACGCGCTGGAGTTAAGACATCTGCTGGACAGAAAGAAAGTTCGCGCCCCGGAGACGCTGGTGAAACATTATCCCGAACTGAAAGAGATGGTTGATATGGAAGACGCAAGCGGGAAATACTCGCTGCTGGGGTGAAGAACAACGCAGAGTTTGCCATACCGGTGATACGACAAACGCTATATAGAATCGCTGCCGCGGCTGTAGCACTATTGAGCTATGTCCTCCCCCCGCTTGGATGATCGAATCCGATCAAAATAAATCAGCATTTACCACTCACTATAATAAGTGTAACGAAAGCGATATTCTGCTAGACTCTCCGCTAAGACCGAGGGCAGGTTGCTGACTCGAACAAGTTAAATGGGCGCCATCTTAAGGAAAGTCTTTCGAAAGGCTCCTGGGAACTAATCTTGGGGCAGTCGCTGGAATTTGATCTGGCCAATCACAACTAAGCACTATTCCAAGCGGCTTGCCCAGGGGTGAGCCAATGGCATTGCACCCTGCTAAGCGCCACATTCCGGACGAATTGCCAGTCGAGTGGGACCCGATCCGGCGGTCCCTGGAAGAAAACGAAGACTGGTATCGCGATCTCATTGAGCTCAGCCAAGACCTGCTGTGCGTCCACGACCTTCAAGGCCGATTCCTGTCGGTCAATCCCGGTCCAGCGCGTCTGCTGGGTTACAGCGTAGAAGAAATGCTCCAGAAGCCGATACGGGATTTTCTTGATCCGCAATATCGGGATCAGTTCGATGTCTATCTCCGCGAGATCGAGCGCACAGGGGAGGCTCGCGGGCTGATGGCGGTGTTGACGCGATCAGGGGAGCAGCGGATCTGGGAGTATCACAACACGCTGCGCACCGATGGAGTGGCAACGCCGATTGTGCGGGGGATCGCGCACGACGTCACGGAACGGGTGCGGGCGGAGAAGGCGCTGCGCGCGACCAACGAGGAGCTGCGGAAAACGGCGCTGGAACGGGAGCGAATGCTCCACGAGTTGACGCTGTTCCGGACGCTGCTGGACCAAGCGAACGATTCCATTGAAGTAATCGATGCGAAGACCCTGCGGTTCCTAGATTTAAATGAAAAGGCGTGCGTAGAACTGGGGTACAGCCGCGAAGAGCTTTTGTCGATGACGGTTTTTGACATCGATCCGGACAACGACGAAAGTCTGCGCACGTGGCTGGGACAGCAGTCGAGGGAGCCGGGATTCGCAATCATGGAAAGAACGCATCGGCGGAGAGATGGAACGACGTTTCAGGCGGAGGTGAATTTACGACACCTACAACTGGAGCGCGCGTATATCGTGGCGGTGTCGCGCGAAATCACAGCACGGAAGCGAGCAGAGGAGAGGCTGCGAGAGTTCGGAACAGTAGTAGAGAATCTTGAAGAACAGGTCGCGGTGGTGGACCGGGAGTATCGGTATGTAATCGCGAACCGGGCGTACCTGAGCTATCGGGGCGTGACGAAAGAATCGGTTGTAGGACGCTTGGTACCGGAAGCATTGAACCCAGAGGTGTTTGAGTCAGTGGTAAAACACAAACTGGATGAGTGTTTGCGGGGGAAGGTCGTCAGCTACGAGGTCAGGTATCGATATCCCGAGATAGGGGAGAGGGACATCTCGGCCACGTATTTTCCGTTAGAAGGTTCGACAGGGACCAGTCACGCCGTGTGCGTTCTCCGCGACATTACGGAGCGGAAGCGGGCGGAGGAGGCGTTACGGCAGAGCGAAGCTCGGGAGAGCGCAAGAGCGAAGGAACTGGAGACGGTGCTGGAGACGGTGCCGGTACCGGTTTACATCTCGCATGACGCCGAGTGCAGACGGATTACAGGCAATCGGTCGGCATATGAACAGCTGCGTATCGCGGGGGGCAAGAACTTTTCGAAAAGCGCGCCGCCCGAGGAGCAGCCCGGGTTCCGCGTGATGCAAGATGGAGTGGAGATTCCAGCGGATTTATTGCCGATGCAGCAGGCCGCAGCTACGGGGGAGCCGGTGTATGGACGCTCATTGACGATGGTATTTGCGGATGGCGCCGAGCGGGAGACCGTGATGAATGCGGTTCCGCTGCTGGATGAGAACGGCGAGCCTCGGGGGGCGGTGGGGGCATCGATCGACCTGACAGAACTGAAGCAGGCGGAAAAAGCGCTGCGGGAAAGCGAAATGCAATTCCGCACGGTGTACGAGCGATCTCCGGTTGGCATTACTCTGGTGGATTCGCGCACCGGGCGGTTTCTGCAAGCCAATCCGAAGTTTTGCGAAATCGCCGGACGCAGCGAAGAAGAGCTATTGCAAATCGACGTGGGGAAAATGACTCATCCCGATGATGTTGAGCACGGCCGTGAATACCTGCAGCAACTGGCCGAGGAAAAGCTAGCACACTACGAGATGGACAGAAGGTATCTTCGCCCGGATGGAACGGTGCGCTGGGTGAAGATTCTGGTGGTGCCGATGTGGAGTAAAGGAGAGAAACGGCGATGGCACATGGCTTTGGTGCAGGACATCACCGAGCGGAGACGCACCGAGGAGGCCTTGCGGCAGAGCGAGGAACGGTTCCGCGTAGCACTAAAGAATTCTCCGATTACGGTGTTCAGCCTGGACCGGAATTTGCGCTACACCTGGATGCATAACTCCCAGCTTCCGGCGCCGAGCTCTTATATGGGAAAGACGCTGAACGAATTCGTCGGCCGGGAGGAGGGTGAGCGCACCGCGGAAATCCGGCGGCGAGTGCTGGAAACCGGAGTGGGAGTGCGCCATCAAGTAGAGGTCGCTGAGGGCGGCAAGACGCGCTACTTCGATACGACGATCGAACCGGTTTTGGACTCTTCGGGCGCGGTGATTGGACTGACCGGCGCCAGCATGGACGTCACCGAGTTCCGGGAGGCAAGCGAACAATTGCGCGAGGCTAAGAAAAAGCTTACCGAAGAGAAGCTTTATCTTGAGCAGGAAATCGATACGGAGCTGGGGTTTGGGGAGATTATCGGGCAGAGCAGGGCCCTGCAATCCGTCATGGAGCAGGTGGGGAAAGTGGCGGCCAGCAATGCCACCGTGCTGTTGCTCGGTGAAACAGGAACAGGTAAGGAGCTGGTGGCGCGGGCAATCCACCGGTTGAGCCAGCGCATCGACAATAGTTTCATCAAATTGAATTGCGCGGCGATTCCGTCGGGGTTGCTGGAGAGCGAGTTATTCGGTAATGAAAAGGGCGCATTCACCGGAGCGGTAAGCAGAAAAATAGGACGACTCGAACTGGCCGACAAGGGCACGCTGTTTCTCGACGAGATTGGGGAGATTTCGCTGGCGTTGCAGCCGAAGCTATTACGGGTTTTGCAGGATCAGGAGTTCGAGCGGTTGGGCGGAACCCAGACGCTGAAGGTAGATTTTCGTTTGATTGCGGCGACGAACCGCGATTTGGCCGATGTCGTGCGGCAGAACGAGTTTCGGAGCGATCTATATTACCGGTTGAACGTGTTTCCGATCCGCCTGCCACCTTTACGAGAGCGGCGGGAGGACATCCAATTGCTGGTGGAGCATTTTGTGCAGAAATGCGCGCGGCGGATGAACAAGTCGATCACTAGCATCCCAAAGAGAACCATGGATGCGCTGATGGAGTGGGAGTGGCCGGGGAATGTGCGCGAGTTGGAGAATTTTATCGAGCGGTCGGTGATTCTGACGCAAGGTTCGGTGCTGGTTGCGCCGCTAACTGAACTGGCCCCGATGGGCACGGTGGAGAAGAGTGTCGATGAAACGCTGGAGGCGACGGAACGCGAGCACATTCTCCGCGCTTTGCGGGAGAGCCGCGGACAGATTGGCGGGCCGAAAGGAGCTGCGATGCGTTTGGGGTTGAAGCGGACAACCCTACAATCGAAGCTGAAGCATTTTGGAATCAATCCGCGGGGGAAACCGCCGGGGCGGTAAGTTCACCGCGGATCGACCGCTGCCACGCGTCTCTGCACTTTATTTTGACTTCTTTCTGACTTTTGGCATTGACACAATCCAGGCTGGAGCGCGACGTTCCAGAGGGGCAGATGCCGAAGGCCGGCGAGTTCGGTTACAATCCTCGCGCGCATGAACCGCGAATATAACAAACAATATAGCCATGAATTGGGACGCGACATGGAGTCGCTGGTCTTCGGGCATGCCGGGCAACCGATCCTCGTTTTCCCGACATCCAGAGGACGTTTTTTTGAGTATGAAGATGCAGGAATGATCCGCGCGCTGGGTGGAAAGCTGGAAGGGGGCGCCATCCAGGTATTCTGCGTGGATAGCGTCGACGGCGAGAGCTGGTACAACAAGGGCGCTCATCCGGGAGCGAGGATTGGGCGGCACGTTCAGTACGAGCGCTATGTGATCAGCGAGTTTCTGCCATATTTGAAGTGGAGAAACTGGTCTCCGCAGATCGCGGTGACGGGGTGCAGTTTTGGCGGTTATCACGCGCTGAATTTTTCCCTGCGGCATCCGGATATGGTTTCTTCTTGCGTGACCATGAGCGGATCGTTCGACATCAAGAGTTTCCTCGACGGCTACTACGATGACAATGTCTACTTCAATAATCCGACGGATTACCTGGTGAACTCGGGCGTTGAGTGGTTCCTGAGCCGGTACCGGCAGATGAAGATTGTGCTGGGAACGTCGGATTGGGATATGTGCCTGGACGCGAATGTGAAGATGGCGAGGATTCTGCAGGGCAAGGGGATTCCGCATTGGTTGGACATCTACGGCGATAACAGCAAGCATGATTGGCCATTGTGGCAGCGGATGGCGGGAAAGTATTTTTAGTGGCGAGGCGGGCGCCTCGCCTGTCGGGCCGACTGGGGGCCGGTCGGGGACGACCGGCGCTCCACGAGCAAGGGTTGGAAGAGGATCGGACTTATGGCAGACAAGAAAATCGGAATTCTTTTTGGGATGGAGAATACGTTTCCGCCGGCATTAGTCGAGAAGGTCAACGCCACGAAGGCCGCGGGCGTTACCGCAGAATTTGTGAAGATTGGCGGCATCCGCATGGATGAGCCGAAGAAATACGACGTCATCATTGACCGGATTTCTCAGGACAT
>JAUTWY010000570.1 GCA_030838305.1 Acidobacteriaceae bacterium | reverse complement strand
TACTTACCGCCACGCACTGAAGTGGGTTCTGCAATACCAGTTCGTCACGCTCGTCGTCACCATTCTGGTCGCATGCCTCAGCGTGTACCTTTACATCATCGTGCCCAAGGGTTTTTTCCCGCAGCAGGATACGGGACGAATCATGGGCTCGGTGCAGGCGGCGCAGGATATCTCATTCCAGGCGATGCGCGACAAGATGGAACGCTACGTCAGCATTGTGACGAAAGATCCTGCGGTAAGTTCAGCCGTAGGTTTTGCCGGCGGCAATACGGTCTCCAATCAGGGCCGGTTCTTCATCATGCTGAAGCCGCTGGCGGAACGTGCGGTGTGTCCGAACCGCCATTTCTGGCAATCATGCCCGAACGTGACAGCTGACAATGTGATCAATCGCTTGCGCGGCAAGTTGGCCGTGGTGCCGGGGGCCACGCTGTTTCTGCAATCGGCTCAGGATCTCACCATCGGCGGACGCGGCGGCAACGCTCAATATCAATACACGCTGCAGGGCGAGAGCCTGGATGATTTGAACACATGGTCGCCGCAATTATTGGCGAAATTGCGGGGGTTGCCGGAACTACGAGACGTAAACACAGACCAGCAGGATCACGGTCTCCAGGCGAAGCTGATCATCGATCGCGATACCGCCAGCCGTTTGGGAGTTAGTCCGCAGGATCTGGATAACGCTCTCTACGATGCGTTCGGACAGCGCCAAGTCTCAACCATGTACCGCCCCCTGAACCAGTACCACGTAGTAATTGAAGTTGCGCCCCAGTTTCAGCAGACGACCGAAGCTTTGCAGAATATTTATCTGCGCGCCTCCAACGGTAATCCTATTCCCCTGGCGGCATTCACCCATTTCGTTCCTTCCAACGCGCCGTTGGCCGTCAATCATCAGGGCCAAATCCCTTCGGTGACGATCTCATTCAACCTGGCTCCGGGCGTTTCCCTGGGAGCGGCAACGGAAGTTATCCAGAACGCCCAGCGCAGCATTGGTTTCCCATCGACGATCCAGGCAAGTTTCCAGGGCACGGCCGCAGCCTTCCAGGATTCGCTTTCGAGCCAGAAGATCCTGATTTTTACTGCCTTGGTTACGGTTTATATCGTCTTGGGTATGTTGTATGAGAGCTACATTCATCCCATCACGATCCTCTCGACGATTCCATCCGCCGGCGTGGGCGCGCTGCTGGCGTTGCTGCTGACGCACAACGAACTGAATGTGATTGGGATGATCGGCATCATTCTGCTGATCGGGCTGGTGAAAAAGAACGCCATCATGATGATCGACGTGGCGCTGGAGGTAGAGCGCACGCAAGGGAAGAGCCCCGCAGACGCCATCTACGAAGCGTGTTTGCTGCGCTTCCGTCCCATCATGATGACGACCATGGCAGCGCTGTTGGGAGGTCTTCCGCTTGCGCTAGGCTCAGGCACTGGTTCGGAACTACACCGACCTCTGGGCATCACAATTGTTGGAGGACTCATCGTCAGCCAGGCGCTCACGCTATTCACCACCCCGGTCGTGTATGTGTATCTTGATCGCTTGCGGATGGCCTTGCGCGGAGATGAAGAACCTTATCGAGCCGAAGGTTCTGCCGCTACGCCTAGACCCAGCCCGGCGCACTGAGCCTTCGCCGGAGTGACTTTCCCCTGGACGAAGGCGGAGCATGCAACCTGGCTTGACTCGCGCCGCATCGCAGCAGTGGGTGCGAGAAAGACAAACCGCAAAGATTCAGTTGAGGCTGGAAGTCCCGGTCAATACCCGGCGAATGATTGCGCAGTTGCCGCCTATTTTTCTGGCCGGGACCGTATGATAAGAGATTGCTGTGTTTCCCTGCCGGTTTTCGCGGCAACCAGTATTATTGTTCTTCGCTTTCAAATTCTCTCAGGAGTTACGGATGCTTCAGAAAGCATTGGGCGTGGGGTTCGTTGTCGCAAGCATTGCCGGCTTCCTCGGCTGCGGTAGCACTGCAAATCATTACATCTATGCAGCCCTGTCGGCGGCCAATCAGATAATCGCCTACCGCGAAGATCCCAACTCCGGTGTCTTGACGCAAGTTGCGGGAAGTCCTTACAGCGTGGGTGACGGCGCACATTCCCTGGCGCTTCATCCTTCGGGAAAATTCCTGTATGCGGCGAATCTTGGTCAAAACGAAAACGACATTTCCCTGTTCACCATTGCGGGCAACGGCGTTCTGACCGAGGTGTTTCCGCGGACGTCGGTCGCGCCGAATGCATCGCAACCGGAACTCCTGCTTATGGACCCGGCGGGCGCCTTCCTGTATGTGGCGAATGCCGCGTCGAGTAATATCTCGGTTTTTTCGATCGATAGCAGCAGTGGCGCGCTCTCGTCCGTTGCCAATTCCCCGTTTTTCATAGGAGTGGCGCCGCTCAATATGCAACTGACTCCCTCGGGCAACTTTTTATTCGTGACCATTGCAAGCCCGTCTTCCGGATCGATCGTGGGCTTCAGCGTGAACGCCGGCATGCTTGCGCAGGCCAGTGTGACCCCCAGCGATGGCATTAATCCCTACGGGCTCGCGATCGATCCCAGTGGAACTTATCTTTATGCTGCGAACTCCGGCTCGAATACGGTTTCGATTTTCAGCATTGACTCTTCCGGCGGGCTGAAGGAGGTTCCAAACTCTCCGCTGGGCGTTGGTTCGGTCCCAGCCGCGCTGATTTTGGATCCGCAAGGGGAATTCCTCTACGTGGCGAATCGGGGAGCCAGTAACGTCGCAGCGTATTCGATCAACGCGACTACCGGGCTTCCCGACATACTCACCACCTCCACAACCACAGGAACGTTCACCACCGAGAGCAGTCCTAACTTTTTAGTCGCGGACCCAAGTGGGAAATATTTGTTTGTGGGAAACCAGGGCACATCGGCTGGAATTCAGGCGTTTGGCGTCAGCAGCGGTACCTTGACCGCACTCTCTACCTACGGTGTCGGAAATACACCGAGTTCGATTGTGGTGCTTAGTAAATGAACAAGTTGCAGCGAGTCTCTGCCGGCCCCTTGCGACCTGCCTTTACAGGCACATGACAAACAAAAATTCAGAACTCTGCGACAATAGCTAAGCCGGCGCTGGAACCCCTGTTTGTGCAACCCTCATGGGGGCCCGAACATCGAATCTTGAAAGACCTTTCGGATTCGGTAGGCTGGGGCGGATTCCGTGCCGAGACTGAGTTCAGGACACAGAATCCATGCGGATCGCAAGCGCGACAAGCGCATTCCCCAAGCACTATTACTCTCAGAAGGTTCTCCTGGAACGACTTCAGGACTACTGGGGCGATCGACTTAAAAATCCTTTGCTTCTGGCACGCTTGCACCGCAACGTGACGGTCGATGGCCGCTACCTGGCTGTTCCCGCGGAAGAGTACGTCGACATCAAGACTTGGGGCCAGGCCAATGACATCTGGATCAGGGTCGCGCAGGAATTAGGCGAACGCGCCCTTTGTCTTGCACTTCACAACTCTGGCGTGAAGCCGGAAGACCTGGGAGCCTTATTTTTCACAACAGTCACCGGTGTAGCCAGCCCTTCAATTGACGCTCTCCTGATCAATCGGATGGGACTTCCGGCCCACATCCGGCGCACTCCGATTTTCGGCTTAGGATGCGTGGCTGGCGCAGCCGGAATCGCGCGCGCCGCGGATTACGTTCGCGCGTATCCGTCCCAGGCAGCAGCCCTGGTTTCGGTGGAACTGTGTTCGCTCACGCTGCAGCGGGAGGATTTGTCGGTGGCGAATCTGATTTCGTCGGGGCTCTTCGCCGACGGTGCCGCTGCTGTTGTAGTGACTGGCGCGGATTTCGACTCGGCTGGCCGCGAAATTACCGGACCGAAAATCCTCGCAACGCGTTCGGTTTTTTATCCCAGCACAGAGGAAATGATGGGTTGGAACATCTCCGAGAAGGGATTCCGCATTATTCTTTCGACCGAGGTTCCAACTTTGATTCGAAAAAATCTGGGGCGCGACGTGGATGCATTTCTCGCGGACAACGGGCATAAGCGTGGCGACTTGCAAAGTTGGGTTCTACACACCGGAGGGCCGAAAGTGTTGGAGGCTTCAGCCGATGCGCTGGGACTGCATAACGGGCAGCTAGACGCATCCTGGGATTGCCTGCGTAAGGTGGGAAATCTTTCTTCGGCTTCGGTTCTGGTTGTGCTCGAAGACGTGATGAAGAACCGGCGTCCCGCGCCCGGCACGCTGGGATTGCTTGCGGCGATGGGTCCTGGCTTTTGTTCCGAGCTTTTACTCCTGCAATGGTGATGTGATGCTCCCGGATTCGACAGATGTATTCGTGATTGGCGGCGGCCCAGCTGGGCTGGCAGCGGCAATTGCTGCGCGGCAGCAGGGGTTCCGCGTGATAGTCGCGGATGGAGCAAGGCCGCCGATTGACAAGCCTTGTGGCGAAGCCTTGATGCCGGATGCGACTGCAGCGCTGGAACAGCTCGGAGTGGTTGTGCCTGTGGCGGAAGCGTGGCCTCTATGCGGCGCACGCTTTTTCAGTTCGGGGTTGTCAGCAGAAGCGTCATTTCCTTCCGGCTGCTACGGCATTTCAGTTCGCAGAACCGTATTGCACCGGATTATGACTGAGCGCGCCGCTGATTTGGGGGTTCATCTGCTTTGGCAGAGCGTAGTCACGGGAATCTCACGCGACGAAGTTCGGCTTGGCAACCGCGGAATCCGCGCGCGCTGGATTGTGGGGGCGGATGGCGCCAACTCGCGCGTACGCCGGTGGGCGCACCTCGAAGCCCATTCGCGAACTCACCTCCGATATTCTTTTCGCCAGCATTTTCGCGCGGCTCGGTGGACCAACCATTTGGAAATCTATTGGGGCGAGCACAGCCAGGCTTACTGCACCGGGGCAAGCGATGAGCAAGTTTGCGT